>NZ_JBFULI010000065.1:0-28853 GCF_056400405.1 Pseudomonas sp. P5_B3
CCGCTATCGCGAGCAATCGAACGTCGACCGGCTGCTCCTACAAGTGGCGGGTACCTCACTGGGCAACGAAGTAGTAGGCCTGACGCCCCACCCTCATTGTCTTGAGTACCTTCAACGGTGCAACAGGCTCAGTGCCGCCGGAGATCACAGCGACATGATCGGGTGATGCACCCAGAAACTCATGAAGCTGCGACTCGGTATCCAGCCCTTTGAGCACGCTGCGGGTATAGAACACGCTGGCGCCGCCCAATCTTTCACTGGCCTGGTACAGAGCAACTTGCTGCCCGTTGGCCTGCATCGACTGGATCTGTTCGGTCAGCGGCAGGAAGGACAGCGTACGGTCGGCACGGGGCATCGCCCATTGTGCAGCGGTGAAGTAGCCGCAAATGACCACGGCCAGGGTGCCAACTGCCAGACCGTTACGATACCCGGCCATGTGGCCGATCCAGCTCGAGGAACCTTCACGGGACTTCAAGCGCTCGAAAAGGACGCTCGCGTACTCGGCCGCGACCACCGCTGCAGCGGGTGTCAGCGACATCAGGTACACCGTACGTTTGCTCGACGCCAGCGTCAGCATCACAAATTGCGCCAGCAACCACAGGGTAAAGAACAGCAAGTAACGGTTAGCCGCCAGGCTTTTACGAAAATGCCACAGGCCCAGGTACACCAGAATGTTCCAGGGCAAGAATGCCTGAGGTAGTTTGACCAGGTAGTAATAGTACGGCTCGTGATGCCCCGCTTCGACGAAGGAACCGCTGAAGCGACCGACGCTATTGGTCAATAACACCTCGGTCACGGCTTGGGCACCGCCGCGCTGGTACAGCATCGCGAGCCAGATCATCAGCGGTACCAGCCCCAGCAGCGTCAGCAGACCTGGCCGCAGCCAGCCCACGACGTTCAGGCGCTTGTCCATCAGGCTGGTGGCCAGCAGATACGCGAAGATCACCACCCCCGGCATGGCCAGGCCCAGCACGCCTTTGCTCAAGGTCGCGATGGCGATCCCTACAGCAAATAGCAATCCATTGCTAACGCTTGCTTGTCGTTGCCCTGCAAGGAACGCCAGCAACGCGGTGCTCACCCCGAGGGCGAGCAACGCATCTTCACCGACACCGCGCACGTTGCTCCAGTAGCTGGCCATGGTCGCCAGCAGAATCGCGGCCGTCCACGCGACAGTGACGGGCCGGCCGAACCGGCGCAGCATGGCGTACAACAGCAACACACTGAACAGCCCGGCGAATGCAGACGTCAGGCGAACGGCCCACGGCGTACCGCCAAATGCGCGAATTGCCCCGGCATTGAGCCACACGCTCAAGGGTGGTTTTTCCAGAAACGGTTCGCTGAACAGGCGAGGTGTCACCCAGTCATTATCCAGGTGCATTTGCATGGCAATTCCGGCAACCCGCGCTTCGGTGGAGCCTTGCAATTGGTGGTTGCCAAGGGCGAAGAAAAACAACAGGCAACACAGTGCAAACAGCAGTGGGACAGGACGCGACATGACTTTTGGCTACCGGAAAAAAGGAAGGCCGAAAATACAGGCTGGAAAAAAAGTATAGGGAACGATTTCTTAACAAATCGTGAACAACTGCTGTGATCTATTGAGGGTGAAAATCGACTTTGATTTCGCCACCCTGTCTGGCTTTCCAAGCCCAGTGAGTTCCTGATTGAAACGCAAAAATTACACCTCGATTTTTGCAAAACGTTTGGTGCTCCGAAGGATCGCGCTTGGCCCTGGCATTGCCTTCGCTCTTCTACTGGCGGCCGGTGGTTACTGGCTGTTTACGCCACCATCGCCGTACGTTCCGTTGAGTGGTCTGGACCCTGCATCAGTGTCGATGATCGCGGTGGGCGATCAGGGTAGCGGTGACCTGCAACAGTGGCGGGTGGGGCAAGCCATGGAGCGGGTTGCGTCCAAAGAGGGGCGCCTGGACATGGTGGTTTTCCTCGGTGACAACTTCTATGGCAAGCCATTGACCAGCACCCGCGATCTGCGCTGGGAAACTCGATTCGAGCGTGTCTATTGGGGCCATTGGCTCAGCCATGTGCCGTTCTACGCGGTGCTGGGCAACCACGATTACCCGGTGTCGCAAAAATACGAGATCGAGTACGGCCAACAGCACAAGGGATCGGGCCGTTGGCAGATGCCGGCGAATTTCTACGTCAAGGATTTCGGTGACGTTGACGGGCGGCCATTGGTGCGGATGGTGTTCCTCGACACCTCGGCGCCACGTGAGAGTTTGCAGCAGCAAATCGACTTGATCGATCAGGCGTACCAGGCACCCGGACCGGCACCGGTATGGCGAATAGCCGCGTCCCATCACCCGGTGCGCAATCAAGGCAAGCATGACGAGGAGTCGAATCTGCTCACGTGGCTCTTGCCAGTGTTGCAACGCAACCACGTCGATCTGCTTTTGTCGGGTCATGATCACAACCAGCAATTGCTGTTGCGTGCAGGCGAACCCGCTTGGGTGATTTCCGGGGCCGGTGGCAAGAGGCTGTCTGCCTTGCAAACGCCAACACCGGATAGCACTTTTACTGACTCCCGGGCTGGTTTTGCCAAACTCGACCTGAGTGCCACACAACTCAGGCTAGGGTATTACAACGACCGCGGCGACCTGGAATCCGGCTATCGCTGGACCAGAGACTGCCAGTGGATGGCCAAAGGCTGTTTGCTACCCGAGCCATCGCAAGGGAGCGTCGCGCAGGTGGCACAGTGATGGGCGCAAACCCGCAGGCAAAAAAAAGCCCGCGGGAGAGCGGGCAAACCGTAGTTTCTTGAATGAGCGAGCGAAATGTACAGGCTGGCGCGGGGTGGTGGGGTGAAGAAAAATTCATCTCGCTCAAAGCCCCGTACCGGAGCTTGCGACACCGCTACGGCAAATGATCCGCGGCAAAGTCGGCCTCCGACCGTGCCCGCAAGCGGCCCTTGCGGCAGGCTTGCTGGAATCGCTCGAAATCACGCTCGTTGTGCTCGGTATAGCCCTGGGCATATTTATAGAGCGCGTCGGCCAGTGCGTCGCTCTTGCCGATGTAGCCGCTGATCATCGCCGCGTGCCCGGAAGACTTGGCATGGGCGCGAGCCAGGGCCCGGCCGCAGAGCCGGCCATAGGCGGCGAATGCGTCGCCATCGAAGGTCTCGAGTTCGGCGGAGATTTTCATATCGCGCAATTGCCGCACATAGAAATGTCGCCCGCTGGGACCGGTGGTCCAGCCGAGGAACAGGTCGCTGGCCGATTGCATCAACCGCTGGCCGTCGACCACCCGCTGCCCCTCATGCCGCACCCGCGACCTGGTCTGCACGTAGCCGGCGAGTACCGAGCGTCGTGCTTCCTTGAATTGCAGGAACAGCGGGAACTGCTGATCGTCGGTCAGCAGCGCCACCAGGCAACGGGTGCCGACACTGCCCACGCCCACCACTTTGAACGCCATGTCCTGAACGTGAAAACGCGATAGCAGATCACGGCGGTCCGCTTGCAGGGTGCCGCGATAGTCGCGCATGAAGGTGTCGTAGAGCGGACGCCAGTCCGAGAGGCGTAACCAGTCGTCATCGGCGTCCAGCAGCGTGGTGTTTTTGTGCAGGTGGAAAATTTCCGGCAGGTCATCGCGAATGATCAGACGACCATGGGCGTCTCGTTCGCTGCTTTTTGGCAGCAGTTCGGCATGGGTGCGCCGTTCGGCTTTGGCGATGGCGCGTTCCACATGGTCCAGGGTGCTCTTGTTGGCCTGCGCCAGCAGGTCGTCATAGCTGATGGATTCGTACCAGGTTTCCAGCGAGCTCTGTTCGGCGCACTCCTGCATGGTCTGCTGATAGGCGTGCACCACCTCGTGGCAGATCGTTTCCTCAACGGATTCCCCATGGCGCAAGTCGCGTGCGGCCACCAGGAAGCTCGCGACCAGGCGTTTCAAGTCCCACTCCCACGGCCCGGGATGGGCTTCGTCGAAGTCGTTGACGCTGAACAGCAGGTTGCGCTCAGGCGTTGCGAAACCGCCGAAATTCATCAGGTGGCAATCGCCGCAAATCGGCGACACCAGCCCCATGTTCGAGGTGCCCGCCAAATCGTGGGCCTGCAGCAGCGCATTGCCGCGATAGAAGGTGAAAGGTGACACCAGCATGCGTCCGTAGCGCAACTCCACCAGGGATTTGACGCGTCCTTCACTCGACGCCTTGATCAGCGGTATTGGGTCGCGGTCGACATTGCCCAAGGCTGCTTGCGAACTGCGGGAACACTTCTTGCGCGCATCCTTGCCTTGCTTCAAACGGTCGGTGAGGGTGGTCATGGGGGCCTATTCGACAGGGGTTGTAGGGCGATTGCGAAATGAGTGTAGAAGGGCTTTACGGGTTCATCCGAAGTGTTTGCCCAGCGACTAATCTGTCTGTCAGGCATCGACTCGCTGCCATCACCCGGAAACAAGGAGCCCCGTGTTTTCATTGCCGGTTTCACTGCTGCTGGCGTTCCTCATTGGCTGGGTGTCCCAGCGCATGGGCATGTGCCTGGTCAATGCCATGGGGCTGCTGCTAAAGCGCCGGCCGACCCTGTTCGTGTCGCTGGTCAGTTGCGGTTTGTTCGGCCTGATGCTCGCGCCGTTCTACGCCTTGTTTGGCGTCAGTCAGCCGTTGTTCATTCCCGAAGTCGGCTACCTGTCGCTGGTCGGTGGCGGGCTGTTGTTCGGCCTCGCCTCGGTGCTCAACGACGGATGCAGCGTCGGCACCCTCACCAAGCTCGCCAGCGGCAACCTCAACAAGGTCTTCACCATCCTCGGCTGGGTGCTGGGCATCGTGCTGTGGCATCACTTGAACATGCTGACCGAACACCGGGCGCTGCAAATGCCGATGATCACCAGCCGTCATTACTGGCTGGTCATTGGCATCGTGCTGCTGATTTTGCTGTTCCTGGTGCGGATTCACGGCGACAGACACCTGGTGCTGTCGAGCCTGCTGCTGGGGGCTTTGACCAGTGCCCTCTACACCTTCGAACCGCTGTGGACGCCCAGCGTGTTTTTCTACGATCTATCGCAACCGTTCCGGGGCTCGGGCGACACATCATTGACTACCCCGCGTGTGACGGTGTTCGCCATGCTGATGCTGGGCATGCTCTGTTACACGTTGCACCGCCGCACGTTCAACTATCAGCGGTTTGCCGCGATGACAGCGGCCAGGCATTTGCTCGCGGGCGTGTTGATGGGGACCGGCGCGTCGATGATGCTCGGTGGGAATGACTCGCAGATTTTGTTGGTGTTTCCGACGCTGACCTGGGTGGGGGCGGTGCCGTTGGTGTCGATTGTGTTGGGGATATTGGTGGGGGTTGGGGTGAGGCGGGTGAGTAAGGCAAATTCGCAATAATGTTCTGCATACGATACATTTAAATATAAATGTCACGGTAACTGAACATGGAATACGCCCTTCTGGTATCTCGACTCGGTAGCCAAATACGTGAAACGCGTATCAGGCGTGGTCTGACACAAGCTCGACTTGCTGAGCTCGCCGGTTTGACGCGGCAGAAAGTCATTGCTGTCGAGAAAGGTACCGATACTGTTGCCATGAACGCTTATGCAAGAATCTTGAGCGCTTTGGACAGCGAGCTCACCGTTACTCCGGCGACCATGCCGACCCTCGAAGAGCTTGGGGAGTTGTTCGAATGAAAATGACCTCCCTCAAAGTCAATACTCCAGAGGGCCATAGCGGCCGAATCCTCACCAGCGGCGATGATTATATTTTCCGCTATCAAGAAGATGCTTTGCCCAACACGGCAATCAGTCTGTCGATGCCCGTGCGGGCTGACGAGTTTCGTCGGCGGGATCTGCACCCTGTATTTCAGATGAATCTTCCCGAAGGCTACATGTTGGAGCAGTTGCGTAATCGCCTGGCGAAAACCGTGAACGTCGATCCAATGTTGTTGCTTGCTCTTTCGGGCAGCAGTTCGCCTATTGGCAGGATTCAGGTGCATTCCGAAACGGTTGATGCCCTGTTGGGTGAGCAGCAGTTCCCAGGGGAAAAACTCGAAGAAATTCTCACGTGGGATGGCGCGGAAGATATCTTCGCCGACCTTCTTGACCGCTATATTTTGCGGGCAGGTATATCGGGGGTTCAGCCGAAGGTATTGGTGCCGGAGCAACAAGATTTCGAATTGCGACGAGCCACCTCGAAAACCTCTGACTTGATTATCAAGAGTGGCCGGGATGAGTTTCCAGGACTGGCCATCAATGAGTTCCTTTGCATGTCCATTGCCAAGGAGGCGGGCATTCCGGTCCCGCAGTTTTACCTGTCCGACAATGCAAAGCTGTTTGTCATGCGTCGCTTTGATCGGGACGACCAGCTTAACCCGATTGGTTTCGAGGACATGGCAGCACTGATGGGGCTCTCGGCCGATCAGAAATACAGCAAAAGCTATGCAGCCATAGCCAAAGCGATTCGGCTGTTTTGCCCGGCAAACAATCAACGAACCTCGCTTGATCAACTTTTCGATTACGTAGCGCTGAGCTGCATCGTTGGGAACGGCGATGCTCATTTAAAGAACTTTGGCTTGCTCTATTCGGAGCCGACCCAACGAGATGCCCGCCTCGCTCCGGCATACGACATCGTTAATACGACGGCCTACATCCCTGAAGATGTTTTGGCGCTAGACCTTGTGGGTAACAAGTCGTTGTTTGCTTCCCGTCAGGGGTTGTTGGAATTTGCACAGACGTGTGAGGTGGAACATCCTGAGTTGCGTATTCAGCGATTGCTTGCGGCAGTTGAGTTGGTGCTCAAGCGCTACCCTGAGCTTCAGGAGCAGGCGCCTCATGTGGTGAAGGCAATACAGCACGCGGCAGCACCTTTCGCTCTGACGTTTGGGTAGTTTCAATATCAATGAAAATGGGCGACTGCAGGGAAGTCGCCCATTTTGTTTTTTCGGGATCAAACCTGCATTTGCAGCCGTCGTCCAACCACATCCAGCAAATCGCAACCATCGCGCAGGGATGTGACCAGCACCCGCGCCAGTTCGCTGTAAACACCCTCGTCAGCCGCGAAGCTCTCCAGCAATTGCGTCGCGGTTCGAATGCGATAGACGGCTGTTTCGTGCAGCACATCCAGCGGTGCCTCGGTGTGGATCAGCAGCGACGCAATGGTGCAATCGATGCCGGTCATCGGCATGTATCGATCCATTTCATGCCTCCACTTCGTCGAGTGGCGCGATGTTGTCCAGTGCCCGGTTCACCAGCAATTGCGCCAGCACGGCCAACTGCTGGATAGCCAGGGCGATGTTGCGACGCGAACTCTCAAGCTCGCAGGCAAGGTCAGTGCTCATGACGTTGAGCGAGGCCAGGGTTTCGCTGGCTTGGGTGAGCAGGGAGGGTGTGTCGATGTTGGGGCGCAGGGTGAATACGTGGCTGATGGGGTCGAGGTGACTGGGGTTGCGGAGGCGGGCGCTGATAGCGGGTTCGGTGGTTTTGGAGAGGTTGGACAAGTCGATTGGATCTTCAGATGAATCGGCTGGTGATTCCGGGGGATTGGGGCTGTTCTTTTTCAAGATGGCATTCCTCACACTGTTTAGAGAAGCTGCCATCCCCTGCTGTCAAACAGGATTGGGTGGCAGCTATACGCGGGTTGACAGACCGGAAGTGTAAGAACCCGGTGCACCCGAAGGTGCCCCGCGCACAGCCGCCATAATCGTGACTACATGCGCGAATGCATGCTGCCTGATCTGGGAGGTGTGAAGAGTACACTTTTCAGCCTGTCAAAGCCGATCGCCGGTTTACAGCGACCCCTGAAGGCTATCGTCGAGAAGCAGCCCCCGCCAGTTCATGAAAGGCGATGCGTTTTGCGGGAAATGTCCTAGGACGCGGTGAAGTCACAGGTCACTCGATCTCACCGTGTGCTTGAAATGATGCTCCCAAAGCCTGAGCCCCAATCCGCCTGTCCGGTCCAGCGATGACCCCTCCGTCAGATCCGTGATCAATGTCGGCTGCAAACCCGCATCAAACAGCTGGCCGCTTCTCGGGCAGGCCAGCTGCAAAGCTTGGTTGTTACCGATGTCCATATTGCAACCATGCACATAACAGCCTAGCGCGACTGCCTATGTAACCCTATCGTCAGATTTCACCTGCCACAAAGTGCTTTTGTGAGTTGTGAGCGTACGATGTAACTCACGTTTTCGCGGAATTCCTGGGGGGAGCGAACGAAGCGACTGAGCGATATGGCTTTGGAGAAAAATCATGATTCGCAAGCACTACTTGAAAGCCCTGGCGACGCTGCTCATCGCCACTGGCGTGCAGTGGGTGACGCTACCCGCCTACGCGACCGAGCAGGGTCAACAACGGCGTGAAGCTCGCGATACCAGGCAGGAAGGGCGCTCCACTGCCCGGCAAACCAAGGATGATTGTAGAAAGGGCAATGACAAGAGCAATGCAGACTGTCGCCAGGACAAGCGCAGCACCAAGCAAGATACCCGTCGCACAGCCCGGGACATCAAGTACTGATCGTTAACGTGGGTCCTGTTTGCGCTTGCCAGCAGGCCGGTCAAGCGCTTCGGGATTTCGAGCGATGGTGGATGTTGTTGGGTGTCCGCTTCGATCCAAAGCGGACATCATCGAAATGCGCTGAAGTCATGGTGGTCGTCTCCATAAGAACGATGATGCAGCCGTACCATCACTATGTTCTGGCTTGAGACTCATCCGAACGTCACCAACACCTTGGCCGATTCATCTGCACGCGCGGCGGTAGCGAAGGCTTGCTCGAAGTCTTCGAAGGYGTAGCGATGACTGATCAGCGGGGTGGTGTCGATCCGGCCTGCGGCGAGGATCTCCAGCACTTCGCCAAACTCGGTGGGATAGGCCATGGCGGTGGTCACTTCCATCTCCTTGCCCAGCGCCATCGCCAGATCCATGGCGACCGGTGCGTGATGCACCGCCACCACCGTCAGATGCGCCCCGAAACGTGCGCGCGCGATGATTTGGGGAATAACCGGAGCGGCGCCCGACACCTCGATGAATTCGTCGGTATCCACCACGGGCATCCCGTAGAGCGTGCTTGCGCCATGGCGCTGGCCGATTTCAGCCCAGAGATCGCAGTTGTCGGGATTGAAGGTGGCGTTTGCACCGAGCGCGCGCGCACGCTCCAGACGTGAGTCCACTCGATCGACGGCGATGATGTCCGCGACGCCGCGTAGACGGAGCATTGCCACAACGCCGAGCCCGATGGGACCCGCGCCGAAAACGACTACTTTGCTGCCAGCGCCGGCACGCGACCGGTTGACGCCGTGCAGCGCGACGGCGAGCGGTTCGACCAGTGCAGCGGTTTCGAAGTCCAGCGTATCGGGAATGGGGTAGACCGACGACTCGGCCATGACATTGCGCACGAGAATATGCGAGGCGAAGGCCCCTGGGCCTCCGGAACCGATCATGTTCGCAGGCGTCGTCGGGTTGACCACCACGCGCTGGCCCTTATGCAGCGCCGTCACTCGCGCGCCCACCTCCTCGATCACGCCCGAGAACTCATGCCCGAGCGATAAGGGACCATCGCCCCCCATCGGCAGGCCGCCGGCGCGCGCATAACCGAGGTCAGAGCCGCAGATACCGCAGACCACGACCTTGACCACAATATCGTCCGGCCCGGCACTGGGGCGCTGTACCTGCTCGACACGAATATCGTCAGGTCCGTGAACCGTTGCATGAAGCATCAATTTCGTCATAGTGGATTCCTTCATTTCAGATTGTGATCCAGGCGCGCTTGCGCGCCGACAGTCGAATGGCGTCGAGCACCTGTTGGCCTCGCGCAGCGTCGTTGAATGTGGCGGCACGCTCGGGGATTGCGGGTACGCGATTCTCGATCCGCGTGCGCATTTCGGCGAACAGGCGCGCATAGGGCGCAACATCGAAGCCCATGGTGTGCCAGCGGTCCTGCTCGGTCTGGATCAGCTCGGCGACGGGAAAAGCTGTCGGCATTGCGTTGACCAGATCTGCGGGCATCTCGATGCGCCGCACGCCATCGGCGTCGCTCACCCAGACTTCTTCGGGGTCACCAAACGTCGCGCCGCTCTGAATCCACGCGCCGCCTGCGCTGCCCACCACTTTGGTGGCCATCACCAGCGGCCCCGGCGCGGCCAGCGCGGCGATGATTGACCCGACAACACCGCTGTCCGTTTCGAACTGCACGGTGTAGCAATCGTCGGCCGTCATGGTGGGACGCCCGGGCGCCAGCGTCTGTAGCATGCCGCTGACACGAGCGATGGGCCCGAACATGTATTCGACCTGATCGATCATGTGCGAGCCGAATGCGCCAAGGAAGCCGCCGCCCTGATCAGCGTCCTCCCACCAGTCGCTAAGTTTGCTTGTCGAGTCCTGCAGGCCTGGTTGATGGTAGATGCGCAGGAAATGGCGCGGCGTGCCGATCAGCCCTGACTGAACGACGCGCCGCAGCAGCGCCTGCGCGCTGTCGAAGCGGAATTCGGCACCGAGCAGGTGATGAACACCGGCCTTTGTCGCGGCTTCGCGCATCTGCGCCGCTTCGGCGGCGTCGCGGGCAAAGGGCTTTTCGCACACGACATGCCGCCCGGCGGCGATCGCGGCCATCACCGGTGCATAGTGTGCGTGCGGGGGCGTTGCCACCGTAACGAGCTGTATCGCTGGATCGGCAAGCGCCTCGGCAAGACTATCGGTTGCCAGCGGGATGCCGAGAGGTGCAGCGCGCGCGATGGTGCGGGCACGGTCTCGGCCGACGATCGCACGCACTTCGAACCCGGCCTCGCGCAGCGCACGTACATGGGTAAAAAGACCGAAGCCGGTGCCGACCACCGCCGCAGCTATGGATCGCGACGGCGTACTCATCGCGCTACCTCGCCACTGATGATCGGCACGATGTCTTCCAGTGCCTCTTCACCACGTTCTTGCAGCACGGCGAGCGCAATACGGCGCAGCGTTACCTGCGGCGGCTCGCCCTGTGTGCCAATCAGACGCAAACTCATGCCGCCATGGACATGGCCGAAGGACTGGACCCAATTGCCGGCGATGCCGGGCTGACCTTGCGCAACGATGACGCGCACCGAGCCGTCGTGGCGATAGCTGGCCTTGTACTTCTGCACGCAACCGCCGCCGTCCTCGTAGTTGTCGAGGTTCTCTTGCCAGATCGAACAGAGCTGGAATATCCAGTAATCACAGGCTGAGGGCAGGAAATCGATAACCAGCGCCTCGTCGCCAGCACACTCCCAGGTACCGAAGCCGTGGTGTCGGTCCGGCACGCCGCCATTGGACAGGTACACCGCGCGGTCGAAGCGGATGCGGTTTGGCCGCTGGCTGAGATTGTCCTGCCACCAGCTGCGCACCAGCTCGCAATAGCCAAGTACCATCTGACCCGCCTTGGCGAGCGCATCGCTTATTTCGGCGGCGGTGACGGGGCGCGGTTGCGGGCTATCGATCCGTTCGATGGTGAAGTGAGGCGGCGCGGTATTCGCGCGATCATGGTAGAGCGTGCGCACCAGGAGGCCGACGCAGTCCGGTGAGATCGACAGCCAGTCGCGCCCGTCTGCGGGTTTGTTCTGGCTGACCACGATCTCGAAGTTGCCCTGCGCATCGAACTTCACCTGGCGTGAGGAGATGAAGCCGGTGGTCTGCAGCGCAGCGGGATCGAATTCGTCAAGACCGGATACACCACGCGTTGCCCAGTCCTGAGCGCCGGGATGGCGCGGTTGTGGCGCGCGCCATGAGGCGATGACGAAGTACGGCAGCCCGCCACGATGGCCACGAATGACATAGTCATGACTACCGTCGACGAACTCGGCAAGCAGATGATCCTGATCGGGAGACTGGAAGTTGATGGACTGTCGCCAGGGCGCATCGCGCAGGCGCGGCCGTTCTGGCTCGCAGTTCTCCAGGTAACGTTCGAAACCGTTGCGCATGAGCCGGGTCATGAATCGATACCATTCGGCGCGGTCGAGGGTATCGGCCTCGGCGCCGAAAGCATCGACCCTGTGGCCGGCCTGGCGAACGGTTTCGCAGAAGTCGTCCCACGCGCGGCCGGACAACAGACGTTCCGTAGCTAGATCGGTCATGACCGCTCTCCTTCGATGCGCTCTGGCCTGACCGAGAAGCGCTCATAGTAAAAGCCGAATCGCTCGCGCAAAGCGGCAATATCAACCCCGAAATCGCCTTTCAGGTCATAGACGACGCGACCATGCTTGCCCCGTGGATTGGCGTTCAGATAGGCCTGGATCCGCGCCTTGGCGTCGGCGGTCAATGGCAGGCCGGCCATGGCATAGATGCGTTCGATCACCGTCTGTTGGTCGGCCATGTAGTCGTCGAAGAGCACATCGAGCGATTGGCCGGCGGGAACACTGTCCCGGTCCCGAACGCAGGCGCGCAGCAGATGTTCCACTCGATCTGTCCAATAGCGCGCCAACGCCTTTACGTCGACAGTATGGCGGCGGATGCGATCGCCATAGGCGATCATGGTGATGGCGGACTGGAGTACGGCGACGGGGTCGCGATGGGTGATGACGAGCGTGGCGTCGGGATAGGTCGTCATCAGCGGCCGCAGGTTCTCCATGTGCGGCGGCGATTTCATCACCCATCGGTTCGGGCCCTGGAGCCAGGTGAGCGCCTGCAGGACTCGGCGACCATAACGGTAGTGCGGCGTCTGATCGTGGCTGTAGTAGTAATCGCGCCAGCGACACGGGCGAGACTGCCATTCCGGCAGATAGGACGAGAAGTCCAGGCCTTGCAGTTCGATGTCTTCATGCACGTGGGTGGGGGACATTTCGTGCATCGCCGGCATGAACGGCAATATGGCTTCGAATTCGCCCCAGGCCTGGCGGGTGCGAACGATACGCGGATCTTCCCCGTCTGATGTTTGGTCTTGCGGCGCAGGAATCGGCTCCATCGCTTCCCATAGCGGCATCGAACGCAGTCGCGGATCGGCTGCCAGGATGTTGACCAGGTGAGTCGTGCCTGAGCGGGGAAGCCCGGCGACGATGATCGGCCGATCAATCGCGACGTCGTTGATTTCCGGGTGTCGCTTCACCAGATCTTCGAAGCGCAGGCGCGAAGATGCGTAGCGCACGGCATCGCCGAACATCCCCGCGCGCCCCAGGGGGCTGAGCTCCGTATCCTCGTCAAAACTCTTCAGCCAGATTCGCAGCCGTTCGCGGAAGTCCTCCGAACCGAAGTCGGAAAGCCCCGTGCGCTGGCATGCGGCTGCCAGGACGGCCTCCTCGCGCATTTCCACGGGGGGGACGCCCGCGATCGCTCGACGCTGTCGCTCGGTCAGCTCGGGGGCGCCCAGGTCTGTGATACGGATGATGTCAGGTTTCATGCGCTGCTCCATAAGTGTGAGGAGAGGTGTTGGCGACAGGCAGTACTGAAAGGGCCGGTGCCGGACTCAGCCGGCGACCGTGAAGCCGCCATCGACAGGCAGTGTCTGTCCCGTGATCCAGCCGGCGGCCGCGCTCGTCAGGAAAAGGACTGGACCGGCGATGTCCTGCGGCACCCCAAGCCGTGCTGCCGGCGTACGCGCAAGCGTGGGCGCGGACCACTGCGGATTGGCGACAGTCGTCGCCGTCATGCGGCTTGCGGTAAGCCCCGCCGCGACTGCGTTGACGCGAATGCGCCCGCCCCAATGGACCGCCAGTGCCCGGGTCAGCCCGACGACGCCAGTCTTTGCCGCGCCATAGCCGGGCACCACATCGATCCCGAAGAACGAGCTCATTGATGCAATGCCGATGATCGAAGGTCCGCCTGGCAGCGTGCTTTTCAGGAGTTTGTCTGCGCAGCCATGCGCCATGCGATAGCCACCGACCAGGTGCATGCGCACCGCGCGTTCGAAAACGTCCGGTTCGTACTCGTCCAGGCCACAGCTTGGCAGCGCAAAGCCGGCGTTGTTGACGAGGATGTCCAGGCGCGGCAGCGCTGCCGCGACGGCAGAGATGTTGTCTGCGTTCTCGATGTCGAGCTGCAAGTAGCGGTAGCCGTCGAGGTCAATGTCGTAATCGGCGGCGCAGGGCCGGGTGCCGGTGATCGTCACTTGCGCACCTGCTGCTCGGTACGCTGCGGCGATGCCGGCCCCGATGCCGCTGGTGCCACCGGTCACCAGGACATGGCAATTGTCGTAGTCAAACTGAAGGTTCGGCCAGTCGGCCTGTTGAGTGTTCATGGGGCGTTGCCTCCAATAGGTACACCTGATTGCTGCGGCGCAATGGGCCAGTCGATCAGGAGCTACCGCTATCGCCCCAGCCAACTGGCGGTTCAAGATAAGGCGATAGTATTAAAAGCATTCGAACTGCGAATAGTCTAAACGGACGATGATTCATGCAATTGCGAGATCTACCTTTAAAGCCAGTTTAAGTAACAAGGCTTAAAAAAGAGGTGGGCGATAAACGTCCACACGCAATCGCACCTCGAGTGACTGGGCCGGGCATCGGATTCTCGGTGGCATCACGATCCAGTGCAGAGGAAGGAGGAAACACATGCTGACGCACTTGCAGCGTCTTGAGGCCGAGAGCATTCACATCATGCGAGAAGTGGTCGCTGAGTGTGAGAATCCGGTAATGCTCTACTCCGTCGGTAAGGACAGCGCAGTGATGCTGCACCTGGCCCTGAAGGCGTTCCACCCAGGAAAACTGCCGTTCCCATTGCTCCACGTCGACACGACCTGGAAGTTCCGCGAGATGATTCAGTTCCGCGACGCCATGGCGAAAAAGCACGACTTCGACCTGCTCGTCCATATCAATCCCGAGGGGCTGGAAAAGGGCATCAGCCCCTTTTCCCATGGTTCGGCCATACACACCGACATCTGGAAAACCGAGGGATTGAAGCAAGCGCTGGACAAGCACGGCTTCGATGCGGCCTTCGGCGGCGCACGACGGGACGAAGAGAAGTCGCGGGCCAAGGAGCGGATATTCTCGATCCGCTCCGAGCAGCACCGCTGGGACCCCAAGCTGCAACGTCCCGAACTGTGGCGGATGTATAACGCCCGCAAGCACAAGGGCGAAAGCATCCGGGTGTTTCCCCTGTCCAACTGGACCGAGCTCGACATCTGGCAATACATCTATCTGAACGACATTCCGATCGTGCCGCTCTACCTGGCGAAAGAGCGACCGGTGGTGGAGCGCGACGGCACGCTCATCATGGTCGATGACGAGCGCATGCCACTGAACGACGGCGAGGTTCCCGAGATCAGGAAAGTGCGTTTCCGCACGCTGGGTTGCTACCCGCTGACCGGCGCAATCGAGAGCGAGGCCGACTCCTTGACGGCCATCATTCAGGAAATGCTTCTGGCCAGGACGTCCGAGCGCCAGGGCCGCCTGATTGATCACGACTCCGCGGGCTCGATGGAGAAAAAGAAACAGGAGGGGTATTTCTAATGGCACACGTATCCGATTTGATTGCCGAAGACATCGAGCAATATTTGAAATCCCACGAGAACAAGAGCCTGCTGCGTTTCATCACCTGCGGCAGCGTCGACGATGGAAAAAGCACGCTCATCGGGCGCCTGCTTTACGAATCGAAGATGCTCTTCGAAGACCAGTTGAGCCAGCTGGAAGCGGATTCAAAGAAGGTGGGGACGCAAGGTGGCGACCTGGATTTCGCACTACTGGTCGACGGACTTTCCGCCGAGCGTGAACAAGGCATCACCATCGATGTTGCCTATCGCTTCTTCTCGACCGACAAGCGCAAGTTCATCGTGGCCGATACACCGGGCCACGAGCAATATACTCGCAACATGGTCACCGGAGCCTCGACAGCGGATGTCGCCATCATTCTGATCGACGGGCGCAAAGGGGTGCTGACCCAGACGCGGCGACACAGCTATCTGGTGTCGCTGATCGGCATTCGCCATGTCGTGCTGGCGATCAACAAACTGGATATGGTGGGTTACTCGAAAGATGTCTACGACAAGATAGACGCGGACTATCGCGCTTTCGCCAGCCAGATTGGCCTGCAGAATATCGTCACTATCCCGATGTCAGCCCTGAAGGGCGACAATATCACCGAGCCGAGCGCGAACACCCCCTGGTACCAGGGGCCGACACTGATGGGGTACCTTGAGACGGTGCAGGTCGAGGATGCTGCGGATCAGTCCGGGCCGTTTCGCATGCCGGTGCAGTGGGTCAACCGACCGAACCTCGACTTTCGCGGCTATGCCGGGATCGTTGTCGGCGGCAGCGTCAAGCGCGGCAATCGCCTCCGTGTCCTGCCGTCGGGGAAGGAAAGCCGGGTCGCGCGAATCGTGACGCGCGAGGGTGACCTGGAGGAAGCCGTCTCTGGCCAGTCGATCACGATTACGCTCGAGGACGAAATCGATATCAGTCGAGGCGACATTCTTGCGACGATCGATGCGCCGGCCAGGGTGGCAGACCAGTTCGAGGCAACGATCGTCTGGATGAGCGATGAACCGATGCTGCCGGGTCGCCCCTATCTGTTGAAGATCGGCACCAAGACCGTGACGGCCACCAGCGCGACACCGAAATACAAGGTCAACGTCAATACGCTCGAGCATCTCGCCGCCAAGACACTGGACCTGAATGAAATCGGCGTCTGTAACCTGAGCTTTGACCAGCCAATCGCATTTGATCCCTACAAGGAAAATCGCGATACCGGCGGTTTCATCATGATTGACCGCCTGACCAGCAATACGGTCGGCGCTGGACTCCTGCACTTTGCCTTGCGTCGCTCGCAGAACATCCACTGGCAGGCGATTGACGTTAACAAGCAGGCGCACGCCACCCTCAAGGGGCAGAAGCCTTGCGTACTCTGGTTCACAGGGCTGTCGGGTGCCGGCAAGTCCACGATCGCGAACCTCGTCGAGAAGAAACTGCATGCATTGGGCAAACATACCTATCTGCTTGATGGTGACAACGTGCGCCACGGTCTCAACAAGGATCTCGGTTTCTCCGAAGCCGACCGGGTCGAGAACATCAGGCGCGTAGGCGAAGTCGCCAAGCTGATGGTCGATGCGGGGCAAATCGTTCTGGTGTCCTTCATCTCTCCATTCCGTTCTGAACGCAGAATGTCGCGCGAGCTGGTGGAGCAGGGCGAGTTCTTCGAGGTGTTTGTCGACACGCCGATCAGCGTGGCTGAACAGAGGGATCCCAAAGGCCTCTACAAGAAGGCTCGCCGTGGCGAACTGACGAATTTCACCGGTATTGATTCCCCCTACGAGCCGCCGGAAAACCCGGAAATTCGCATCGACACCACCGCTTGCTCTCCCGAGGAAGCAGCCGAACTGATCGTCAGCCATCTTGTCGCTCGTGAGGCCCTATGAATCTCTACGTTGCATTCAATGGGGATGCCGATGGGTTGTGTGCGTTGCAACAACTGCGGCTTGCCGCGCCTGGCGAGTTCGCCAACGCGAGGCTGCTGACTGGTGTCAAACGCGACATTCAGTTACTGCGGCGTATCGAAGCGTGCGAGGGGGATGCCATCACCGCACTCGACATCTCCCTCGATCAGAATCGTACCGATCTGCTTCGCCTGCTTGAGGCGGGCGCTTCGGTGCGTTACTTCGATCATCATCACGCGGGGGAGATGCCTCGGCATGGGCGCTTCGAGCCCTATATCGACGAGGCTGCCGATGTCTGTACCAGCATCCTGGTCGACCGCTATCTTGGCGGTCGCCATCGTGCATGGGCGATTGCCGCGGCATACGGCGACAGCCTGCCTGAGGTGGGCTGCGCCATGGCCAAGGCGCAAGGCATAGATGCTGGAGCGGTCAGGACCCTGGAGCGGCTCGGCCTCTATCTCAACTACAACGCTTATGGCGAGACCATTGCCGATCTGCATTTCGATCCGGCCGAGCTGTCGACCCTGATGCAGCCGTTCGCCGATCCGCTGGAGTTCGTCACAGGCTCGGATGCCTACGCACGGCTGGCGGCAGGCTATGAGGAGGACATGGATCTGGCTCGCCGGCTTACGCCGACACGCCAGATACCCGGCGCGATGCTGCTGATGTTGCCTGACGCGCCATGGGCACGGCGGGCCATCGGAACCCTGGCCAACGAGCTCATGCAGGCACAGCCAGATCGCGCGCTCGGTATCCTGTCGCCTAAAAGGCAAGGTGGATTCACGGTAAGCGTGCGCACTCCCGGACATAGTCCGGTGGCTGCGGCTGACTTCTGCCGCACCTTTGACAGCGGCGGTGGCAGGAAACTGGCGGGAGGTATCAATCATCTGCCCGAATCGGAAGTCGATCGCTTTACGCGCGAGTTCGAAAGGAGCCTCTCCAGGTAGCAGCCATTACCTATGCAATGTTTACAGCTGCCTCATGAGGGCAAGCTGTAAACGTGGGTTGGAACCTGTTCGGGTACGTCAAAGCGGGAAAGAAGGGAGGCAGTTTCGGGCGACATGGGGCTCGCCAGCAGTGCCACCAGGCAGTCTTCGATGTTCTTGATGAACAACTCGGTGTCCATCACCAAGGTCTTCTTATCGCTCGCATCAAGCATGCGAGAGTGATCGGCGAGTCCATGGAGGAGCAATACTGCCGCCAAGTGCAGACGCTGCTGGGCCACGGACTCGGGCAGGTCCTGGAGGACCCCGAGCAGCGCCCGCCTCAACCGATCCACCTGACCCAGATTGAGCGTGGAAGCGCGCAGGTTCTGTACGGAGAGCGTATGCACCACCACCAGTTGGGCATCCAGACGGATAAAGTCCTTCCCACCGTTGGGATCGAACATCTTGTCGGCCACCGGATACATCAGCGCGCGGACCACGTCTCTCACCGAAGGATTACCTCGCCGCTCAAGTTCATCGAGCAACCCGTTGCGCCGAGCGGCAATACCAGGTTCATGCTTGTCGAGGATGGCCTGCAGCAAGCCATCCTTGCTGCCGAAGTGGTAATTCGTGGCGTTCTTGTTCCGCTGYCCGGCGGCTTTGTTGATGTCGCTTAACGACACCCCTTCGATACCGCGCTCGGCGAACAGGCGTTCGGCAATTGACACGAGCTTTGCTCGCGTGACGACGCTTTTAAGCGTCAAGCGTTCTATTTTCCTGACTTGCTGGGTCATCACACCAATCTTTTGAGTCGACCAATGGTACGAAACGAGTCGCAGTTTAACATCGGCCATAGGGTGGATCGTACAAGTAAACTCACCGGCCGGCCGGCGCGCTTCGCAGGACGCAAAGTTACACGATCTGGCAGGTAGGCCCACCTCCTTTCAGACTATAGATCCGGGTGTTGCGCTCAATCGACGGCGGCACCTATTCTCGACCATCTCCAACACTAATAAATATAAAAGGATTGTCCATGCAGAGCCTCAGCCTCGAGACGTTCAGCGAGTTCGTCGGCAACCTCTATCAAGGACCGCTGGAGAACATCCCCTGGACGACCTTCCTCAACCGGCTCAATGTGTATCTGCAAAGCAAGTTCGTCACCTTCATCCTGCGCCCACCGAGTCAACACGACACTGGCCTGATGATCCACACCACGGGTTCCTCAGCCGAAACCACGGCCTCCTATAACCAGCACTTTTTCACCCTCGACCCTTTTGTCGACCTGCCCAACCGCCAAGTCGTCACCCTGGCCGAATTCGTCTCCGACGATGATTGGCAAAACTCCGAGTTCTGCAAGAATTTCCTCGAACCACAGGACGTGTTCCATGTCCTCGGCGCCGACATCAACACTGCCGACGGCGCTCAGTGCCGCATCCGCATCAGCCGCGGTCGAGACGACAGGGCCTTCAACAATGATGAAAAGGCCCTGTTGGCACAGTTCATTCCGCACCTGGAACGCTCGATCGAGATCCATATGCGCTTGAACCGCATCGAAACCGAGCGCAACCTCTATGCCGGCGCGGTAGATCAGATGGCGGTTGGCACGATCATTCTCGACGAAGCCGGCAAAGTGCTGCGGACCAACCAGGTGGCCGACCGCCTGATCCAGGAAAAAGACGGTATCAAGCTGGTCAACGATGGCCTGCAGATCGGCACCGCGCGGGACACCCAGGAGTTCCGCCGCCTGGTGAAACAGTCGCTGCTCTCGCAAAAAAGCAGCAACCCCTCGGTGGTCGAAGCCCTGCGCGTGCAAAGGCCTTCGGGCCGCGCGGACCTGGGCATCATCGTGCGCTCGGTACCGTTGTCAGACTGGAGCGAAGGCAAACAGTGCCCAGCGGTGGTGATCTTCATCAGCGACCCGGAACAGCAATCCTGTGCACCGCAAGAGATTGTCCGCGCCCTGTTCGACTTTACCCCGGCCGAAACCCAGCTGGCCATGCTGCTGGCCAACGGCCTGACCCTGGACGAAGCCTCCGAAGAACTGGGCATCAGCCGCAACACCTCACGGGCACACCTGCGCTCGACTTTCTCCAAGACCGGGGTGACCCGCCAGACCATGCTGGTGCGGTTGATCCTGCGCAGCGTAGCGACCCTCGGTTACTGCAAGTAGTCGCCACGTTGGATGCATCGGTGTCGGGGCCTGGCGAAAACGGTTGATTAACCATGAGCAACGCCGGCACCTCATCCTCGGCCGCCGCCAGTACGCGGTCTGGAGCGGCTCACCATCGATGAGGATTTAATCCTTGTCTTTTGGTTTGACAACCTTGAGTTGGCTGTCTGAGAGGCGGGTGGATTTCAGGCACAAAAAAAAGACGTCCGTGGACGTCTTTAGATGATGAAGTGGTGGGCCTTGGTAATCTGAATTTGTACGATAAAATATTGATTTTAAACAATATTATCGGTTGTAACTTTATTGTTGAATACCATTTTGAATACCGTTTTTCGAAGGATCACCCAAGCAGTAGTGTATAGATTGGTTTGGTTGCGGGAACTGTCCCGCAGGTGTGAACTGCCTGAACGAGCAAGGGACGGCCTATCTGGATTTCCATCATTCCATGAGCGTACTGGTTGCTCGGATTCGTCAGCTGATCAGCAGCAAGAGGTACAAGCGCAAGGCGGATGACCGTCGTTACGAAGCCAGTCGCCAGCAAGCCACACTCAGCGAGTACGTCAGCCAGGTGCTTGATCGTTATCCGGTATGTTCCTCCAGCGATCAACTCAGCAGATACACCGGAAAACATTCACACAAGTGCATCACCCGACGCCGGGTGTTATCCAGCAGCGCCGCGTTATTCGGTTGTTCCAGCAGGTCGGCGATCAGGTTCGCCACTTCAGCGCACTCCGCCTCGCCAAAGCCACGGGTCGTCAGTGCTGGCGTGCCAATGCGGATGCCGCTGGTGATCGCCGGTTTCTGCGGGTCCTCGGGAATCGCGTTTTTGTTTAGTGTGATGTGGGCGCTTTCCAGCAGTGCCTCGGCGTCTTTGCCGGTGATGTTCATCGAGCGCAGATCGAGCAGGAACATGTGGCAGTCGGTGCCGCCCGACACCACCCGCAGGCCGCGCCGGGTGAGGACGTTCGCCATGGTCCTGGCATTGTTGATCACCCGATGCTGATAGTGCTTGAACTCATCCCCGAGGGCTTCGTTGAACGCCACGGCTTTGGCCGCGATGACGTGCATCAGCGGCCCACCCTGGTAAACCGGGAAAATCGTCTTGTCGAGCAGCGCGGCGTACTCGCGCTTGGCCAGGATCAAGCCGCCCCGTGGGCCGCGCAAGGTTTTGTGGGTGGTGGAGGTGACGAAGTCGGCAATGCCGACCGGCGAGGGGTAGAGGCCGGCCGCAATCAGCCCGGCGTAGTGCGCCATATCGACCATCAGGTAAGCCCCGATCTCATCGCAGATGTTGCGAAAACGCTGGAAGTCGATGGTTCTGGAGTACGCCGAGGCGCCGGCAATGATCATTTTCGGCCGGTGTTCCCGGGCCAGGACTTCCATCTCGGCATAGTCGAGGGTTTCGCTGTATGGCTCCAGGCCGTAGGAGAACGCGGTGTAGAGCTTGCCGGAGAAGTTCACCGAGGCGCCATGGGTCAGGTGCCCGCCATGGGCCAGGGACATGCCCAGGATGGTGTCGCCGGGGTTGAGCACCGCGAGAAACACCGCCTGGTTGGCTTGGGAACCGGAGTGCGGCTGGACGTTGGCATAGTCGCACCCAAAGAGTTTGCAGGCGCGTTCGATGGCGAGGGTTTCAATTTCGTCGACCACCTTGCAACCGCCGTAATACCGCTTGCCCGGGTAACCTTCGGCGTACTTGTTGGTTAGCACCGAACCCTGGGCTTCCAGCACTTCTTCGCTGACGTAGTTTTCCGAAGCGATCAGCTCCAGATGAGTTTCCTGGCGGTTGCGTTCACGGCCGATCAGGCGGGCGATGACGGGGTCGAAATTCTGCAGGCTCATGGAATCATTCCTTGGATAAGTGCTTCGGCCACGGAGGCTGGCGCGAGATGCGGTGATGCGTGTAACAGTCCGCCGCCGACCACAATGGAGTCGTAACGAGCGATCATGGTCGGCTGCCCTCGGTGACGGAGGTGGCTTTGCGTTCCCGGGTATAGGTCAGTACGAAATGCGCTACAAGCCCGAAGATCAGCCCCCAGAATGCAGCGGCCAGCCCGAGGAAACTCATGCCCGATGCCGTGACCAGGAAGGTGATCAGCGCCGCTTCACGTTGTTTCTCGTCAGCCATGGCGCCGGTCAGCCCGGCGCTGATCGCCCCGAACAGGGCCAGGCCGGCGAGGGAGGCAATCAACTCTTTGGGCAAGGCGGAAAACACCGAGGCCAGGGTCGCGCCGAAGGTACCCATCAGGATGTAGAACACCCCGCAGGCGATCCCGGCGATATAGCGCTTGTCGCGATCTTCATGGGCTTCGCGACCGGTGCAGATGGCGGCGGTAATGGCCGCGAGGTTGAAACCGTGGGAGCCGAAGGGCGCCATCAGGATCGAACCGATTGCCGTGACCGAAATGATCGAGCGCGCCGGGGTGTTGTAGCCCGAGGTACGCAACACTGCCATGCCCGGCACGTATTGCCCGGTCAGGGTCACCAGGGCCAGCGGCAGGCCGATATTGATGATCGCGTGCCAGCTCCACTCCGGGGCGATGAAGATCGGGTGGGCGACGTCGATGGTGATCGATCCGCTGTTGAGTTCGCCGAACGAAGCGGCCACGGCGCAACCGACAATCAATACCGACAGAATCGCGTAGCGCGGTGAAAAGCGCTTGAAGATCAGGTACGCCGCGATCATCGACAGCACCAGGCCCGGCTGCAGCTTGATCGAGGTGAAGAGTTCGGCGCCGAAACGAAACAGGATGCCGGCGAGCATGGCAGCGGCGATGGCTTTGGGCAGGCGACTCATCAATTTGTCGAACGCGCCGGACAAACCGACCACCGCGATAATCACCGACGCCACCACATACGCGCCGATGGCCTGGGGCAGGGAGACCGTGGGCAGCATCGACACCAGCAGCGCCGCGCCCGGCGTGGACCAGGCCGTAATCACCGGAACCCGCAAGCGCCAGCTCAGCAACAGGCCGGTAATGCCGCTGCCGATGGAAATGGCCCAGATCCAGGAAGACACCTCGTCGTTGGGCAGGTGCGCTTCCCGGGCCGCCTGAAACACGATGATCAGCGGGCCGGCATAGGAAATGATCACCGCGATGAAGCCTGCGATGACCGCTGACAGGGATAGATCCTTTCTGAGTGTGTCCATGATGTCTCGACTGGGCGCGGCAGGCACGCGGTGATTCGGATTGAGATTGAGTCGATTGATTCGATTCGAGATGAGTGTATTTGAATGAATTGAGTTGATTCAATAGGTCGAGAGGTTGTTGCGAGATGTTTTTTTGCTATTACTGCTTATTTTTCGCCGGTTTGTTAGGTAACTTGTTGATTTTAAAATAAATAATATTGTTTAAAAATATCATCCAGTAAAGATGCTTACCGATTCAATCACCGCTTCAATCGAATCAATTCATCGATTGAGTTGATTTATTAGTTGCCTAACCTCCATGTGATATGCTCGGATATTCATCATTTCTACGATGGGTAGTGATCATTCATGTGGGTTCCTCAGCTAAGCGAGTTCAGCCAGCCGATGTATTTGTCGATTGCCGACGCGTTGGCGCGCGATATCAGCAACGGCGTGTTGAACGAAGGTGATCGCCTGCCGACCCTGCGGGAGCTGGCGACCACGTTGAATGTCACACCGGGCACTATCAGCCGGGCCTATAGCGAAGCCCATCGGCGGCGTCTGGTGCAGGGAGAGGTAGGGCGGGGCACTTATGTGCTCAACCAGAAACAGCTTGAACTGCCGGCCAGCAACAGTGCCGCCCCGCTGAATCTGGGGCAGTCCGAATTATTGGATCTTTCGATCATCAAGCCTTACAGCGAAACCCTGGAATACTGGTTGCGCGGGGCGCTGGTAGGCATGGCCAAGAGCACCGATTTCGCTCGCGCCCTGGATTACGCGCCGGACGGCGGCCATCCGGCGCACCGCGAGGCAGGGGCGCAGTGGTTGCGTCATTCGTTGCCCGATGCCCAATGGCAGCAGGTGGTGATCACCGCGGGTGCGCAGCATGGCTTGATGGTGGCGATGAGTGCGCTGACCAACGCTGGCGACCTGGTGCTGTGTGAAGAGCTTTGCTACCCCGGCATCATTTCCCTGGCCCACGGTCTTGAGCGACGCCTGCGGGGCGTAGCCATGGACGATGAAGGGATCATTCCCGAGGCGCTGCGCGAGCTGTGCCTGCGGGAGAAACCGGCAATGCTGGTTTGCGTGGCAACCTGCCAGAATCCGACGGCTGCGATCATGTCGCAAAAACGCCGGGCGCAAATCGCCGCATTGGCTGAGGAGTTCGACTTCATCATTCTGGACGACGACATCTATGGCTTTCTCGCCACCGACCCGTCGATCAAACCGCTGTCGGCCTTCGCCCCGGATCGCTCGGTGTACCTGACCAGTCTGTCGAAAGCGGTCATGCCGGCGTTGCGAATCGGCTATCTCTACAGTCCGCCAAAACTATTGTCGCGCCTGACCTCGATGGTGCGCAGCAGTGTCTGGATGCCGTCGCCGTTGACGGCGCAACTGGCCAGCAATGTGATCACTGAGGGGCTGGATAAAAAGCTGATCCGCATTCAGCGCAACGAAGCCGCCGGGCGGCAGGCGATTGCCCGGGAAATCTTTGCCAATTTCGAGCTCAAGACCCAACCGTATTCCTACCACATCTGGCTGACCCTGCCCGAGCCCTGGACCAGCGACGAATTCACCATGCTGGCCCGTGCCAATGGCGTGCTGGTGCTCAGTGGCACCCAGTTCCAGGCCGAACGCTCCGGGATTACCCGCTGCGTGCGGCTGGTACTGATGTCGCCCACCAGCCAGGACGAATTGCGCTTCGCCCTGACCAAGCTGACCAGCCTGATCGATTCTGACCCGCGACGTTACTACTGAGTCGCCGCAGGCTGCGATCTTTCTCGCTCCCAACATCTATGGTTACCCCCTTTTCTGCAATACAGTTTTTGATGCGTGTTTGGCTTGCTTTCATCTATCCGGCGTCTGAGTGGGGTTGTGGTCCCGCGCCTCGATGAGAATCGAGGCCCGACGATCCTGATTATTAAAAGGGCCTTTCAGCCGTGTAGGAGCCCAGGGTTGTCGTCAGGCCGGTTGGCCCATTCACGTCATCAGTTATCCGGCATCGCAAAACCAGGTGGGTGGTGCTCGGATGACAGCAGGGTCAGGCGTTCACCGCTTGGCCATGCCTCAAATTTGCTGTGCCTTGTGCAAGCAGCTCGCGGGCTTCAACCGCTTTCTTTCTGGCGTTTGCCAGAGAGAGTTCAGGATACGGGCCCAAGGCCATACTGATGCGGTTTTTGGTCACCGGCTCGCGGTAATTGAAGTTCCACATCATCGAGCCGCTGGCCCTGACTCGGAGCTGAAGGCCACCGCCATCGCTGAGGACGAAATCCTTGCCGGTTGCCTTGACCGCCTTGAGCTGGCGATCGGAGAGGCGGGTTGCTTGAGTAGGCATGTGAGCTACCTCTGGCACCGTTTTGGTACCCTGAAAATAGCTCCAGGTAGCCGGGATACCACCTGGAATACCAAAGCGCCTGGAACTCAAAAAACCATTGTGCACCTCAGAAGCGCTGGAAACCCTTGATTTCACTGGATTTCAGGCACAAAAAAAGACGTCCGTGGACGTCTTTAGATGATGAAGTGGTGGGCCGGGGTAATTTGAATCAGCTCAATAACTTATTGATTTATAACATTAAAGACAATTTTAATTTTTAGTTGGAATACCAATTGGAATACTGCACTCCACTTGGCCACCCGTTTGCATTCGATCTGACCAGCACGCTTCATAACCATGATTGGCAGTGAACTGCCCATAGCTGCCGGCGGCGACAGGCGGCCAAAAGTGGACGCTCGACAAGGGACCGCACCGAGCCAAAAGCGGAAGATTTGCTAAAAATTAATCTACAGTGGATTTATGCTCAATAAATAGGAAGGGTACTCGCGCTTTAGCTTGTCGTACTCTCAGATGGGGAGGCACAAGGCTGCTTGTCGGCTAGGGCATCTGCGCGCTTGGCTGCAGTGCTCAGTATGGTACTGTTCGCCGCAATCCTGAACGTAGCCTTCTGGGAAAAGCATCGTAATGAAAGAAAAGCCAGTAACCCCAAGCATTTGGTCCGAATCTCGCCGTCCTCGCATACACCCTACGCGGGTTGAGGAGGTGCCTAAGGGTACTGATGGGCAAGGGCTTGTGGGTGATTCATCCAGCCCTAGCACAGACACACATCGTTCGGTGTTTCAGCAAGACTATGATCGTTTGCTTTTCTCCACTCCGGTTCGTCGCTTGGCTGATAAAACTCAGGTYTGGCCCATGGAAGAGAATGATGGTGTGCGTACTCGTTTAACGCATTCCCATGAGGTCTCCAACCTGGCACGCTCGATTGGCGCGCGTGCATACAAGGGGGCTCGTGACGCTTTCAGGCAGCATGGCTGTGGTGACGATAGTCTCGCTGAGATTATTAACCCTCTGTTGCTGTCAATAGGTCTTGGGCACGATCTAGGTAACCCTCCGTTTGGGCACCAAGGCGAGGTGGCTATTGGCCACTGGTTTGAGCAACGTAAGGGCTGGATTTTTACTAATATCAAGGAAGGTGAGGGACTCTTGGACGCTCCAGTTCCACAGGAGTACTGGCCTGAGTTTATTGAATTTGATGGCAATCCACAGAGCCTTCGTCTCTTAACCAGGCTGCAGACCCATATTGACGGACTTGGGCTTGACTTGTCTGCTGCCACCTTGGCTGCAGGACTGAAATACCCTGTGAGTTACTTAAATAGGGATAAAGATGATCCCGTTATAAAAAAAGGTGGTTACTTCGAGTCTGAAAAAGACTTGGTTGACTGGATTAGAGAGCAGACCGGATTGGAGGAAGGACAACGTCACCCTCTGACTTGGATTATGGAGGCGTGTGACGATATCGCTTACTCCGTTTTGGATGTTGATGATGTCCTTAAAAAGGGGATCATGTCTCCAGATGATGTGCTGGTTATACTGCGCCAAAAAATTAGCACTGATGGCGTGATTGGTAAAATTCAAGAAAAATTCAAGGATATTGAGTCCCGTCTTTTTTCTCCGGAGATTCAGCGCGATATTAAAATTGAATATCTACGGGCGTACCTTATCGAAAGCCTGATTGAGCACGCGAGCAAAACATTTATAGAGAATGTGCCTGCCATCTTTGGTTTTAAGTCAATGAAACCCTTGATGGATGATAGTCGGCTTTGCGAGGTGCTGAAGAGCGTTGCGCAGCAGAATGCCTTCAATCATTCATCTGTACTACGTATGGAGGCATTGGGTTCAGCGGCCATCGACGGCTTGATGACAGTGCTATGGGAAGCTATCTCTTATCGTAAGAAATTTGATGAAATTCGATCAAAGCGACTGGGGGCTCGTGCTAAGTATGTATTCTCATTGATAAGTCCGAATTATATTGAGCAAGCCGACAAATATATAAATTCATCAGAAATAGCGTCGGTGTTGCGCTATCGTGAGCTTCGCCTACTTACAGATATGGTATCAGGAATGACTGATACTTTTGCCATGCGCCTCTGGAAAGATATTAAGGTGATGCCTGATGCCAATTGCGCCTAATCAATCTGCTTTAAAGCGCCGATTGGATCGATATCTCTGGGCTAATAGATCTGGAGAGATGGAGGCCTTGCAGGCTGCTTTGGAATCCAACTTTCGTGCTTTTGATCRGGTCGCGGTCATGGGTGGCCTCGTTCGTGACTTTGCTCGTGAGGGACGAACTGGCTTTAGATCTGATGTAGATCTTGTGATTGACGACTCTAAAGAGAAAGTTGCGTTGTTGGCTGAAAAGCTTAGTGCAACGCCTAATCGATTTGGAGGCTACGGCTATAAGAGTGGACCTTGGAAAATTGACTTTTGGGCTCTAGAGACCACATGGGCACAAAAGCATGTCCCAATGCAAAGGCTGGAGGATGTTTTGCTTGGTACATTCTTTGACTGGGATGCGGTTGCGTATGACTTGTGGGAAAGAAAATTAATATGCCATGATGACTATCTTGAGCGCATAAGAGCTAAAACGCTTGAAATTAACTTACGACCTAATCCATCCCCCATGGGAAATCTTGTTCGAGCCATTCGAAGATTAGTGTTGTGGCAGGTAGTCCCAGGTGAAAAGCTGAGGTGCTTTATTGATGAGCACTTAGATGAAAGCGCACTTCGCTATTTGCAGCAAAAAGAAATAGAGCTGTTTCCTTATTGTGTTTCAACTCGCTGGAAGACCGCTGAGGAAGCTAAGTTCTCCCTGTTTCAGGAGAGAAAATTTGAGGCTCTTCAACTTGATCTGTTCCAGGTAAAGCATCGAAACTCATATTTAAGATAGCTGCTCTTCCATTTAATTCAACTTGCCCCTTACGCCACTCCATCGCTTTAAGAAGATGTGACCAGTAAAAAGGGGAGGCTTTGATTTCTATCTTGAGCGGCTGCTTCTGCCCGTTATTTTCCAGTCTCGACCGCAGCCGATTGCTGCGAGATGCGAAGAG
>NZ_JBFULI010000066.1:0-28722 GCF_056400405.1 Pseudomonas sp. P5_B3
GTGAAGACGCAAGTGAAGACGCAATGAACCGAAAGTTCGACGCTCACAAAACACCGAAAGCTGTCACATACCCAATTTGCTGAAACGTTGAAAAACGGTTCAGTACCCGAATTTCTTGACGACCATAGAGCATTGGAACCACCTGAYCCCATCCCGAACTCAGCAGTGAAACGATGCATCGCCGATGGTAGTGTGGGGTTTCCCCATGTGAGAGTAGGTCATCGTCAAGATTAAATTCCAAAACCCCTATCTGCGTACGCAGGTAGGGGTTTTGTTTTTGGCGTAGAAAAAGCACGACGAATCAAGCACAAATTGGCGCAGTTATTTTTGTCCCGGGACACTAGAATAGGTCCAACTTTTTCAGAGTCAGAGCGCTTATGCCGGATTCGGTTGACGCCAAAGAGCTGTCAGAACTACCACTGGAAAATCTGGTTGCCTGCCATGAGTGCGACTTGCTCATGCGTAAACCCGAACTCGCCCATGGCGAAAAAGCCCTGTGCCCGCGCTGTGGCTACGAGCTTTATGCCAATCGCTACAACGTCGTACAGCGCAGTCTCGCCTTGGTCATCTCCGCCCTGGTGTTGTTCATACCGGCCAACTTTTTACCCATCATGCAACTCAATCTGCTCGGGCAATCTTCGCAAGACACTGTCTGGAGCGGCGTTGTCGCYCTTTTTGATACGGGCATGCAAAGCGTCTCAGTGATCGTGTTCCTGTGCAGCATGGGGATCCCGCTGCTCAAGCTGCTGTGCCAACTGGCCGTATTGTTGAGTATCCGTTTTGGTGTCGGACGCAGCTACGGCTTGTTGCTCTATCGCATTTATCACCATATACGCGAATGGGGGATGCTTGAGGTCTACTTCATGGGCGTACTGGTGGCGATCGTCAAGCTGGCAGATATGGCAGCCATCACCGTAGGCCTCGGCCTGGCGTGCTTCATTGGTTTGTTGCTGATTCAAGTCTGGCTGGAGGTCGTAATGTCGCCTCACCAGATCTGGCAAGCGTTATCAGGAGAAGATGCCCATGCGGGCGATTGATGCAGGCATTCTGATTTGCAAGGAATGTCATGAATTGAACAGGCAGGAAGCTGATAGCGATGAGCAAGTCTGTACACGCTGCGGAGCACTGGTGCATGCCCGCAGCCCGAATAGCCTGGTGCGCACCTGGGCATTGCTGATTACCGCCGCCATTCTTTACATACCGGCCAATTTGTTGCCGATCATGACCGTGAACTCTCTGGGCAAGGGTGCGCCCAGCACGATCATGGCGGGTGTGATCGAGTTGGTGCACTACGGAATGATCCCCATTGCGGCGGTGGTGTTTATCGCCAGTATCCTGGTGCCCACCTTCAAGCTGGTAGGCATCGCTCTGCTGCTGTTTTCCGTGCAGCGCCGTCAGCCCCTTTCGGCTCGCCAGCGTATCTGGATGTACCGTTTCATTGAATTCATCGGCCGCTGGTCGATGCTCGATATCTTTGTGATCGCCATCCTCGTGGCGGTCGTGAATTTTGGGCGGCTTGCCAGCATCGAAGCCAATCTTGGCGCCATCGCCTTCGCCACTGTAGTGATTCTGACGATGCTTGCCGCAGTAACTTTCGATCCCCGACTGATTTGGGATAACACGGAGTCGGACGACGACCATGACTGATTTGCCTGTAGCGAAAACCCGACCGGCCTCGAACTGGTCTGCCATTTGGGTGCTGCCCCTGATCGCCTTGATCATTGGCGGCTGGCTCGGCTGGCGTGCCTATAACGAGACCGGCATCGAGATTCAGGTGCGTTTTGAGAGTGGCGAAGGCATTCAGGCCAACAAGACCGAAGTGGTCTATAAAGGCATGCCAGTCGGTAAGGTCAAAAGCCTCAAGCTCGATGATGAGGGCAGTTCCAAAGGCGTGATCGCCAGCATCGAAATGAACAAGGATGTGGAGCCATACCTGCGAACCAGCACGCGTTTCTGGCTGGTCAAGCCGAGCGTGACATTGGCAGGGATTACCGGTCTTGAGACGCTGGTTTCAGGTAACTATGTCGCCATCAGCCCGGGGGAAGGCGAGCCCGTCCGCAAGTTCAAGGCCCTGGCCCAGGAGCCGCCGCTCTCCGATGCCCAGCCGGGTCTGCACCTGACCATCAAGGCTGATCGCCTGGGTTCGTTGAACCGCGGCAGCCCGGTGTTCTACAAACAGATCAAGGTAGGTCAGATCAAGAGCTACGTGCTGTCCGAGGACCAGAGCACTGTCGAGCTCAAGGTCTTCATCGAGCCGACTTACGCCAAACTGGTACGCAAGCACACACGTTTCTGGAACGCCAGCGGCATCAGCATCGACGCCAATCTGTCCGGTGTGAAAGTGCGCAGTGAGTCGTTGGCCAGCATCGTCGCCGGTGGTATTGCGTTCGCTACTCCCGAAAACCGCAAGGACAGCCCGCCTACCGACCCAAGCCTGCCGTTCAGGCTCTATGAAGACTTCGATGCAGCGGCGGCCGGTATCCGGGTCAAGGTCAAGCTCAGCGACTTCGAGGGTTTGCAGGCCGGTCGTACGCCGGTGATGTACAAAGGCATTCAGGTCGGCAATCTCAAGGCGCTGAAGGTCGATCCTGACTTGTCCGGGGCCACCGCCGAATTGACGATGGACCCGTTGGCCGAGGATTACCTGGTCGAGGGCACACAATTCTGGGTGGTCAAACCGTCGATTTCCCTGGCGGGGATTACCGGCCTTGAGGCGTTGGTCAAAGGCAACTACATCGCTGTTCGACCTGGCGACAAGGGGGCGGCTCCACAACGGGAGTTTGCGGCACGGGCCAAAGCGCCGCCGCTGGATCTGCGTGCACCCGGACTGCATTTGGTGTTATTCACGGAAAATCTCGGCTCGCTGGAAGTCGGCAGCCCGGTTCTCTACAAGCAGGTCAAAGTCGGCTCCGTACAGAGCTATCAGTTCTCGCGAACCAAAAAGCAGTTGATCATCGGCGTGCACATCGAGAAGGAATACGAGGATCTGGTCAACGCCTCGACACGCTTCTGGAATGCCAGCGGCATCACGCTCACGGGCGGACTGACCGGTGGGATTCAAGTCAAAAGTGAGTCACTGCAAAGCTTGATGGCCGGCGGTATTGCGTTTGAAACCCCGGAAGCCAAGGCGCCGCTACGCAAGCGCATTCCACGTTTCCGCTTGTTTGCCAGCCATGACGACGCCACGCAAAAGGGCGAGGTGATCAGCATCAAGGTAGACCGCGCCGATGGTTTGCGTACGGGCACGCCGATTCGCTTCAAGGGTCTGGATGTCGGCAAGATCGAGGACGTTGACCTGAGTGACGACCTGCAATCGGTGCTGCTGACCGCGCGGATTACCGAAGTGCCGGAACGCATCGCCCGGGTCGGCAGTCAGTTCTGGGTGGTCAAGCCCGAGCTGGGCCTGATCAAGACGTCCAACCTCGAAACACTGGTGACCGGGCAATACATCGAGGTGCAACCGGCAGCGAAAAATCTGGGACCGCAGAAGAACTTTGTCGCTTTGGTCGCTGCGCCGGAAACTGCCAAGCAGGAAGCGGGATTGAGTCTGGTGCTGAGCGCCGCCCGTCGCGGTTCATTGAAGGCCGGCGTGCCGGTGACGTATCGCGAAATCACAGTGGGCAAGGTGACGGGTTATGAACTGGGCCAGACCGCTGATCGTGTCCTGATCCATATCCTGATCGAGCCGAAGTACGCGCCACTGGTACGCAGCGGCACGCGGTTCTGGAACACCAGCGGTTTCGACTTCGATGTCGGCCTGTTCAAAGGCGCAACGGTGCGCACTGAATCCCTGGAGACGATGATTCAGGGCGGTGTCGCCTTTGCCACGCCGGATGGCGAGCGCATGGGCGGCCCGGCGCAACCGGAGCAGACGTTCGCGCTGTTCGACAAGTTCGAAGAGGAATGGCTGACCTGGGCGCCGAAGATTTCGCTGGGTAAATAGTCTGAGGGTTATGTGGCGTCAGTGATGACGCCTTCGTCGGAACGCCGCCCGGGGCAAGCCATTTCATTAGGGTTATCGGTTGGTCACGGACTCTGTGTTCGCCACAACTCCTGTGGGAGCGGGCTTGCCCGCGAAGAGGCCCTGAAGTTCACTGCAAGGCTAAATGACACACCTATGAAAAAGGCCGCGATCCATTGGACCGCGGCCTTTTTTTATTGCCTTCGATTCAAGCCTCAGACCGCATCCAGCTCCGGTTCATCCGCTTGTTCGTTGACCGTCGCCTTTACCTGATCGTGACGACGGATGTACTTCCAGTCCGCCTCGTCGATGTAGATGCCGGCCGGGCCGCTGCCGCCTTCCAGGTCGATGGCGACACTGGCGCAGACCTGCGGCTTCACGCTCGCCAGGATCGGCACGAAGCCCAGTTGCAGGCTGGTTTCCAGCAATGCGGCCTGGTTCTTCTCATCGATATCCGCCGCCTCGTCGAGGTAGTACGGCAGGCGCACGCGACCGGCCTGGTCACGGTCCATCAAGTGCAGCAACAAGTACATGTTGGTCAGCGCCTTGATGGTCATGGTGGTGCCGTTGGAGGCGGCGCCGTCGATGTCGGTGTGGATCACCGGTTGACCGTTGACCTTGGTGATCTCGAACGCCAGTTCGAACAAGTCCTTGAGGCCGAGCTGGTTGTGGTTCGCCGCCACCARCCGCGCCAGGTATTCCTTGGCCTCTTCGTTCTTGTTGTCCTGTTCCGCACTCTGGCTCAGATCGAACACCGACAGGGTTTCGCCTTCTTCATATTGACCGGCACTGTGGATGATCTGGTCGATGTGCTTGAGCGCTTCCTTGTTCGGCGCGAGCACGATACGGAAGCTTTGCAGGTTGGAGACCTGACGCTTGTTGATCTCGCGGTTGAACAGCGCCAGTTGGTGTTCGAGGCTGTCGTAGTCGCTGCGGATGTTGCGCAGGGTCCGGGCGATGTCCGTCACGGCGGCACGGCGTGCCTTGCCCAGGGTCAAGGCTTCGTCGGTGCGGTGCGCATAGGCGTTGATCAACAGCTGCAGGCGACGCTCCATATCGTCTTCGCTGTCGAACTTGGCCACGCCCTTGAGGCGCACCTGAGCGTACAGCGCTTCGATCTGACCATCGGCACGCAGCAGGCCTTGCCAGCTGTCCTGATAGTCATTGAGCAGTGGCAGCAGGTTGTCCATGGAGTCGTCGATCGGGTCCATGAACGGTGTGCCGAACGGCAGGTCCGCTGGCAGCAACTGACGGCGGCGCAGGGCGTCGTCGAGGGTGCGTTGCTTGGCTTCCATGTCGCCGATCTGCCGGCCGACCAGTTGCAGCTTGGCCGACAGTTGCTGGACGCGTTCGGTGAAGGCATCGCTGGAGCGCTTCAGCTCGTCCTGCGCCGCTTCCATTTGCGCCAACTGCTCAAGCTTGTCGCCTTCCTCGGCGCTCAGGGTTTGCGCGCGACGGAAGTCTTCCAGGGCTTTTTGTGCGTCCAGCACTTGCTGGTACAGCGCTTCGGTCTGGGTCTTGCTCGCGGCACGGTCGGCGGCCACGGCTTGCTGGGTTTTCAGTTGCTTGAGTTCTTTTTCCAGACGCTCTTTCTGATCGCGCAAGGCAGCGCGGTCAGCCAGCGCTTGCAGGGCTGGTGGTTCGATGTGCGAGATGTCGATGGACAACCCCGGCACTTCGAAGCGTTCACCTTTGAAACCGTCGAGGATCAGCTCCACGGATTTGACCCACTCGCCGTCGTCGTCGAGGGTGATGCCGTGTTCACCCAATGGCAGGCTGAACAGCGCGCTGTTGAACAGGCGCATCAGGCGTTCGACGTCTTGCTGCGAGAATTCTTCGCGCAGACGGGCGTAGCTGTTGTTGTCGGCGTGATCGAGTTGCTGCTTGACCGACTTCAGGCGTTTTTCCAGATCGCGCAAACGCTCTTCCAGATCTTCGGCGCTGAATTGACGGGACTGGGCCAATGCACCGGCCAATTCGTCATGGGCGTCCTTGGCGGCCAGCAGTTGCTGTTCCAGCACCTTGACGTCATCGATCAGGGCAAAGCGATGCTTGAGCACCGACAGTTCGCCGAGCCAGCGCTGGATGCCGGTGATTTCCCGCTCCAGGCGCATCAATTCCTGAGTGCCGCCGCGTTGGTCGTTCTGCAGGGCGTCTTGCTCGTTGCGGTAGTGCTCGGCCTGAAGGGTCAGCTCTTCCTTGCGCGCACCGGCGTAGTCCTGCCAGGTGCCCAGCAGTGAATCTAGCAATGGCGAGATGCGGTGCAGCTTGCCACGCAGGATGTCCCGTTGTTTCACGCCGTTGGCCAAGGCTTCGACCAGCGGACCGGCGGCGACCAACGAGTTGTAGTCCTGCTCCATGCGGCGTACATCGCGGAACGCTTCTTCGCACGCCGCGATGTAATCGACGCTGCCGGAGCGCAGGCTGTGCTCGAAGGCATCGAGGAACAGTTGCTTGAGCTTGGCCGCAGTGATTTCACGCATGTGCAGCAGGTTGATGAACAGCGCGCGGAAGGTCTTCAGGCTCTGCTCGCTGGTGGAGCGCAGCGGGATCAGGGTCAGGTCCAGGGGAATCGAGGTGTGGCCACCGACCAGCAAACGGCGCAGTTCGTCCGGCTTGAGTTCGTAGGCTTTCAGGCCTTCGCGTTCAAGGTTGGTGAAGAGTTCTTTCTGACGCAGGCAGGTGTCGTTTTTCTGGTAGTGGGCCAGGTCCAGCTTGCCGGCATAGGCAAAGAACTGGTGACCGAAACCGCCGCCCGGGCCGCGACCGACCACACCGATCACGTGGGGACCGTGGGGCAGGTTCACTTCGACCAGGATGTAGCTGGTGTCCGAGGCGAAGTAGAAGCGCCGGGACTGCTCCAGGCTGTACTTGCCGAAGCTCATGTCCGACATGCGCGCCAGGATCGGGAACTGCAAGGCGTTGATCGAGGCGGATTTACCGAGGTTGTTCGCGCCGTACACCGACAGCGGCTCTTCCAGCGGAAACAGGCCGAGGCTGTAGCCGGCGGTGTTCAAAAGGGCAAAGCGGCGGATGCCGTAACGTTCCTTGCTCATGCGTCGAGCTCCTGTTCTTCGGCAATGGCCCGGGCCAGGGCGTCTTCTTCGCTTTCACCCTCGAATTCACTCAGATCGAGCGGATCGTCGGTCTGCAGCAGTTTTTCGTCGCTGTCTTCGTCGATCAGCACCGGCACCGGCAACGGCAGGACGCTGTGCAGGCTGGCGGCCAGGTCGCGGTCCTGCTGCACCGACAGGCACACATCGAGGAAGCGGTGCATCGGCGGCAGGAAACGGTAGATGCCGTTTTCTTCGCTGGCAAAGCCGAGCTGGGTCATGCGCCGCATGATCTTTTCTTCCAGTTCGTCCTGGGTCTGCACTTCGGCCTGGATGAACAGGTCGCGGTACTTTTCCAGCAACGACGGCAGCTCATCGCGGCCGAGACTGCCGCCGTCAAGCACGGAGATCGGGTCGCGGCCCTGGTCGGCCAGGTGCTCGACGAGGATGAAGGTGAACAGCGCAAGACGCTGCGCGGTCTTGTTCACCGCGGCGGCAGCGAGGTCCGGCACGAAGTAGTAGAAACCGCGGGTGTCGCAGACCAGTTCAAAGCCCAGGGCCTTGAACAGCGTGCGGTACTGGTCCTGAAAGTTCGACAACTGTGCGTACAGTTCCGGATCGCGGCGGCTGACGTGATAACCCTTGAACAGCTCGCGAAAGATCGGTGCCAGATGGGACAGTTCGGATAGATCAAGTTGCATGCGAAGTACTTCCATAGAGGGTGCTCGCAGAATTCTCGGTGGCATCGCTGACCGAGAGCAGGGCGAAGGAGCGCAGGCTGACCTGGTGCTCGTGGGTATGGTATTCGCGACGCTCCAGACGCTCGCGCGTGAAGCGTTTTTCCCGCGACAGGCGCGAGAACCAGTACAGCAATTCGTCGGTGGCGCCGTCCGGTTCCTGCTCCAGCAACCAAGTCATCAGGTCCGGCATCGGCAGGGCGTCTTCGCAGCGTTCGAGCATTTCCCGAACGGTGCGTGGCGCCCGTGGCGCTTCGCCTTTCTGGGTCTTGTGGGCCTTGGGGAAGCGCGCCGGTTTCGGTTCGAAACGCGCCAGGGCGTAAACGTAGGCTTCGACCTGACTGGCGCTGCCGAGGAAGGTGCTCTGCGGGCGAGTGAACATCGGCATCGCCGCTTGTGGCACGGCGTCGAGGCCCTTGCGACGGATCATCGACAGGGCTAATGCGGCGCCACGGGTCACGGCGTTGTGCCGGCGCGCTTCTTCACGCAGCGGCAACAGCAGCTCGCGGGCGTGACGTAGCGTCAGCTGGGCGCTGGTCTGCATTTCGAGGATGCGCGCGTGGGTGCGCAGCAGCATGTCGTCGTCCACCAGGTGGCCGAGGCGCTGCTGTTCGCTGAGCATCTTCAGCAACACGGTTTCGACCTTGCGCACGCCTTGTTCGAAGGCGCCGTCGGCGTTCACCAGATCAATCATCGGCTCGACGTATTCGTCCCAGGTCGCCAGCACTTCAGCGTAGCGCTGGCGCAACGGAATCTGCCGGTCGCTGGTTTTCGCCCGTTCGGCGACGGCCACCAGGGCCTGTTCGTCGTTATCGAGTTTTTTCAGTACGTCACGCACGCGCATGTCGAGCAGACGCAACTGGCGGGCGAGGTCATTGCCATCGCGGATATCGAACGCGTCCTGGATATAACCGGCCAGACGCTCCAGGTGGCGCAGGTAGGCTTCGATTTCCAGGCACAGGCCCAGGCGGTGTTCACGGCGCAGATAGGCGAGGAAGTCGTGAATCTGCGCATTAAGCTCGAAACGGTTCGGGCTTTTGGCCACGGGAACCAGAATGTCGAGGCGAATCCACACGTCGAGCAGGCTGGTGATGTCCTGCGGCGTACTGTCGAGTTGCTGGGCGGCCAACTGTGAACGCAATTCGTTGAGGCTCAGTGTGCCTTGGTCGAAGTGCTCGCACAGTGGCTCCAGAAGTGCCCAGTGTTCAGCGAGGGCGCGCAAGACGCGCTTGGGTTCGATCATCGGAATGGCCGGCTGGTTGGCGATTAAAAGCCGCGATTGTACTGCATCGGGCGCGATGCGATTCACTCTCGGGACGGGCTGTCGCCATTTTTCATAGGTGCAAAGACTATCGGTGAAGTCTATCGATCAACAGCGCGGGCGATCTTGAGCGAACGGCGGTAGAATCAGCGCACTTTAGTTATCCACAAGTGGCCGACCTTTGCTTATCGAGTCCCGTCGTCGCGCTTATCTGGCCGCCATGCAGGTGGTCAACTGGCTGCCGCGTACCGAATTGCCCTTTGCCGCGCCGTCGCGGCCCGAGCTGCTGGAGATCCCCGAGCCGGTGGTGGTCGCGCCTGTTATGCCCGCTGTTGTGGCTAAGACACCCGTGGCGCCGGTGGTCAAGCCGGCCGAGCGGGTGAAGATCGAGGTGCCGCGACCATCGCCGGCGAGTACGCGCACCGGGGCCAAACCGGTGGAAGAGGCCGAAGAGGCGCCCGTGGTGGTCAAGGCGCCGATCGTGCCGCCGCCGCGTTTTGCCCTGCAATTGTTGCGGGCCGGGCGTTGTCTGCTGCTGGTGGAGTTACCTACGGGCGAATCCTTCCAGACCCGCGATCCTGCTTACCTGCTGCTCAAGGACATTCTGCGCGCCGCCGGTCTGCCGGACAGCCCGCAGATCGTCGGCGAACCGGTACGCTGGCCGTTGCTGGTGCGTGGCACGATGGACCAGGGCCCGGAAGCGGCCCGCGACTTCGTGCAAGGTTTTCTCTCGGTGCGCATGGAAGAAACGCCCTGCGCCTGCTTGTGGCTGATCGGCCTGCCCGCGGTGCGATTTGCCGGTGAGGCGGATGCCGAGGCGTTCAATCGCGAGTTGCAGATCGAAGGCCTGGGCTCGGCCTGGGCGGTGCCGGGCCTGGAATTATTAATGGAAGAGCCACAGCGTAAGGCTGATGTCTGGCAAGCCATGCGTCGGCTGATGGCGCGCTGGAAAGAATCGAATGAGTGATGCTGTATCGTTTCGCCCGATGACCGAGGCGGACCTGGAAACCGTACTGAAAATCGAATACGCGGCCTACAGCCATCCCTGGACTCGCGGAATTTTCCTCGATGGCCTGGGCAAGTATCAGATCTGGCTGATGTTCGAAGGTCAGCAACAGGTGGGCCACGGTGTGGTGCAGATCATCCTCGACGAGGCGCACCTGCTGAACATTACGGTCAAGCCGGAAAACCAGGGCCGTGGCCTGGGGCTGACATTGCTTGAGCATTTGATGTCGATTGCCTACAAGGCCGACGCCCGGGAGTGTTTCCTGGAAGTGCGCGACAGCAATACCGCGGCGTTCAAGCTGTACGAGCGTTATGGTTTCAACGAGATCGGCCGGCGTCGGGATTACTACCCCGCGGTGGGTGGGCGCGAAGATGCGGTGGTCATGGCCTGTACTTTGGTGGATTAAGCCTCAAAAGCTTCGCGAGCAGGCTCGCTCCCACAATGGATCTGTGTTGACTACACGAATTTTGTGACCGACACGAACCCTGTGGGAGCGAGCCTGCTCGCGAAGGCGTCCTCTCAGGGCTTACCGTCCATCGGATGGCGCCGCGCCAGTTCCGCTTCATCCAGGCCATGCCCACCACCAATATCGTCCTTATCGACGATGCTCAGGTCCCAATCCGCGCGGTTATCATTGCCCGCCTCGTGGGCATCCCTGGCGCCGTCTTCACGGATCAGGGTTTCCGGGCTCAAGTCATCGTCGGTAGGTTGATGGTTTCCGGTCGAGGCACCGGTCAGGCCCGCTTCACGTACGCGCCGACGAGGCATCAGGTGCTCGCGCTCCTCGTCCGGCAATTCGTCACCGATTCTGGTGCTGGGCTCTTCTTCATCGAAATCCAGCTCATGCACCGAGCCCATGCGGTCTTCGTCGTCATCGATGGGCTCCGGTTGCACCGCATCGTACGGACGTCGTGAATCATTCATGGCAATTCCTCATACTGTGGGCCTTACTAGGGTGGACCCATCGGGTTCATGAGAATTCCACCGGCATGGAGCGTCGGCTGGCCGTAGCAGGAATCAGGGCATCAGGGGCAACTGCATTATGCGCGTGACCCCGACGGGCGGTCGTCTGTCAAAGCAGCGCATCATTCTCGAGGCTTCATTGCATGAACGAATTACAAGATCTGATTGATAACAACGAGCGTTGGGCCGCTGCGATCAAGGAGGAAGATCCTGACTTCTTCGCCAAGCTGGCTCGCCAACAGACTCCGGAGTACCTGTGGATCGGTTGTTCCGATGCCCGGGTGCCGGCCAACGAGATCGTCGGCATGCTGCCGGGCGATCTGTTCGTACACCGTAATGTGGCCAACGTGGTGCTGCACACCGACCTCAACTGCCTGTCGGTGATTCAGTACGCGGTCGATGTGCTCAAGGTCAAACACATCCTCGTCACCGGTCATTATGGCTGCGGTGGTGTGCGCGCCTCGATGCAGGATCGTCAGTTCGGCCTGATCGACGGCTGGCTGCGCTCGATTCGCGACCTGTATTACGAAAAGCGCGAAGAACTGGCCAAACTGGCCACCGAAGAAGAACGGGTCGACCGTCTTTGCGAGCTCAACGTGATTCAGCAGGTGGCCAACGTCGGTCACACCAGCATTGTGCAAAACGCCTGGCACCGCGGGCAGAGCCTGTCGATCCACGGCTGCATTTATGGCATCAAGGATGGCCGCTGGAAGAGCCTGAATGCGACCATTAGCGGTTTCGAGCAACTGCCACCGCAGTACCGCCTGCGACCGTTCGAGCCCCTGTAAAGTCCCTCAGCGCAGACTCTGCCGACGCCACTGTTGCAAAAACAGCTGGCCGTCGGCGTTCGGCGTCTCATCGTAGCCGGTGATCCAGCCCCGGCAGTTGTACGAACCGCAGTGGCAGGCAAACTGGCGCAGCAGCTTGTCTTCCGTGGCAGCGTAATCCATCGACAGCCAGTCGCCTTTCTGAATGTCCTTCAGCGCCCATAACCACAGCTCACTCATGTCCAGAAACACGTTCGGGTCGCAGGAGTGGCGCAGCAGCCCGCAGAAGCGCGGGTCATAGACGTGAACAGCGGGCGCCAGCTGGCGGGTATGTCGGCTGCGATAGGGCAGCAAATGCCCCGATACCCGGCAGATTCGACTGATGCGGGGAAATTCGCGCAGCGCTGCTACGGCCATCGGCGTGCCTTTGTCATTCGAGAGAATCTCGAAATCGGCCAGGGATGGAAATCCGAGGTGAAGGGGCAACTCCACAAAAGGATAAACACCCTGCGGCGGTGGTGCGAGAGACTTGCGCTGTGCATTGGCTTTCATAACGATCCTTGTCGGCTGGCTGCTGCGACTTCCATCGGCTGACGATCCTGTCAGCGCAGCAACACATGGGTACGGCCCAAGCCTCTCGCAGATACTGCGGGCGGTCTACTGTCATAACTGACAGGTCGACTGCCATCAATCGGTTTATAGCGGTGGAGCGGGCAGGGCAGTGGTTGGCGCTGGCGCCTTGAGCTGTTTGAGCTGCAGCTGGATCGGTGCAGTCGAGCATTTGGCCGCAGCCTGTCCCGGCGTCAGGTTGCGAATCGAGGTGTAGAACAGCGCGCAGGTTTTTTCTTTCTCGGCCACTTGCCAGGTTTGCGTGCAGGTTTTCAGCTCGACGTCGGCATTGCTGTCCGGTTGACGGCCCATGACGGCCTGCCAGCACGCGGCACTCAAATCCTGGCCCATGACTTTCAGGCCCGCCGCATCGGCCTTGGCCTTGGCATCGTTGCCGGAATAGTTCGCCGGATCGGCGGCGTACCAGATGTAGCTCGGGTGGTTGGAACCCAGCACCCGCACGTTCACCCCGTCACTCGGGCTGATCGTCGCCAGACCCAGCACGTTCACGGTCGGCCCGTATTGTTGCTTGATCCAGTTACGCACCGGTGCGCCGAAGGCGACCATCGGCAATGCTTCACCGTTGGAGTGCAGGCTGACGTTCTTGACCATGGTGGTCTGGTAGTCGTTGAAGTAGCTGTAGACGCCCTCCAGGTCCTTGCCGGCGTTGGATGGGGCGGCGATAGGGGCGATGTCGACAATGGTCTGGAAGCCTGGCGTCTGCTCGGCCGGGATGCCATTGGCGGTGAGCAGCGTGGCCCAACGATCCGTGGTGGCGGACTTCAGGTAATCCTGGGCCTGGGTCAACGAATAGTCGGGCGGGAAGTGCAACAGCTCGACACTTTTGCGGTTTTCCAGGGCCATGCCCAGCGGCAGGAACAGATACCAGCTGTACGCCCATTTGCCGTCGGCATTCAATTTGCTGGCGCCGTTATAGGCCAGGTCACCGGCATCGAGCAGCGCGGCCAAAGGTTTTTCATAGCCGTTGGGCACGCCGATGATTTCTGCGTGGAGCTGACCGTTATCGTTTTTGACCAGAACCTTCGCGTCACCGTAGCCATCGCGCTGCACGCTCTGGGTCAGGTAGTGCTCGACGGTTTGCTCAAGCGTCCAGTTGCGAAAGCAGATCACGTTGCAATTGTTGGGGTAGGCGAAGAGGCGGGTAACGCGTTCGGTAGTGCCCAGCTTCAAGTTGGCATCGGCGTGGGCGGTGGTGCTCAGGGTGAGGGCTGCGAGAGTGAGTGCCGCGAGTTTGAACATGCTCAGATCCTTTTCAGCGTATAAGTCCAGCAGATACTGAAACAGACAGGGCGGAACAAAAAGGGCCGATATCAATATCGGCCCTTTTTATGGTTACGGCATTACCGGCGGCAAATACGCCAGCGTCGTCCCCAGTGCCCATAACAACACTAGCACCAATGGCGCGTGTACCAGCAATTGCACGAACGAGAAGCCGATCAAGTCCCGCGCTTTCAACCCCAGGACGCCCAGCAGCGGCAACATGAAGAACGGGTTGATCAGGTTGGGCAGGGCTTCGGCGGCGTTGTAGATCTGCACCGCCCAGCCCAGATGGTAGTTCAGGTCATTGGCCACTTGCATCACGTACGGTGCTTCGATGATCCACTTGCCGCCACCGGACGGGATGAAGAAGCCGAGAATCGCCGAATACACGCCCATCAGAAGCGCGTAGGTGTCGTGGGAGGCAATGCTGACGAAAAAGGTCGAGATGTGATGGGCCAGGGTCTGCGCGTCGGCGCCCTTGACCGTGGTCATCAGCGCCGCGATCGAACCGTAGAGCGGGAACTGGATCAGCACGCCGGTAGTGGTCGGCACCGCACGGGTCACGGCGTCCAGAAAGCTGCGCGGACGCCAGTGCAACAGGGCACCGAGCATGATGAACAGGAAGTTGTAGGTGTTCAGCCCGGAAATCGCGCTGATAGCCGGTTTGGTCGCAAACTCATGGAACAGCCACCCAGCAGCCAGCAACGCCAGCAGAATCGTCAGTAGCGGGCTGTGTTCCAGCCATTCGCCGGGGCGGGTGCGTGGTTGCAGCGGTGGCAGGTTGAAACTCGGGTCGACACCGCAGGCCTTGGCATCGCGTGCCGAGTTCGGGCCGGGGGCGGTGGCATAGGCAATGATCAGCGAGATGACGATCAAGGCCAGCAGCATCACGCCGGACTGCCAGAGAAAGATCGTCTGGGTGAATGGAATCATCCCGGTGATCGACAGAATCGACGGCGGCAGGCTTGCCGGGTTGGCCTGCAATTGCGCGGCGGACGACGACAGGCCCAAGGCCCATACCGCGCCAAGCCCCAGATAGGCGGCGGCACCGGCGGCGCGATAGTCCATTTTCAGGTCGGTACGACGGGCGAGGGCGCGTACCAACAAACCGCCGAACACCAGGGACAAGCCCCAGTTCAGCAACGACGCGACCATCGAAATCAATGCGACCCAGGCCACGGCGGAGCGGCCGTTTTTCGGCAGCTTGGCCAGACGGTCAATCAGCTTCACCGCCGGCGGCGAACTGGCGACCACATAACCGCCGATCACCACGAAGGCCATCTGCATGGTGAAGGGGATCAGGCTCCAGAAGCCATCACCAAAGGCCATGGCGGCGTCGGTGGGTTTGGCACCCATCGCCATGGTGGCCAGGGCCACGATAATCACCGCCAGGGCAGCAAACACCCAGGAGTCGGGAAACCAGCGTTCGGCAAAACTTGAGCAGCGCAGGGCAAAGCGGGCGGAGCGGCTATCTTCGATATCAGCGGCCACGGGAGTACCTCGGATTTTTATGTTTGTTGTGGTCTTCGGGGCAGTAACCGCCCGTCTGGACAGACGTCAACATTAATTCAAGCCGAGGATTTTTGCGGGGTTGTTTCGTGGCTATGGGACTTTGGTCTAACGGGTTGTCCGCCAGCGCTTTTGCGTAGACCATGGGCGCCTTGGTTTTTGCCTGTGCCAGAGTTCTTTACATGACTGCCAACACCGATTCGCGCCCGGCGCCGTTCAGCCGCTCGGACTACAAGACCCTCGGGCTTGCCGCCCTCGGCGGGGCGCTGGAAATCTACGATTTCATCATCTTCGTGTTTTTCGCCCTGACCCTCAGTCAGCTGTTCTTCCCACCGGAAATGCCCGAGTGGCTGCGCCTGCTGCAAAGCTTCGGGATCTTCGTCACCGGTTACCTGGCGCGACCGTTGGGCGGCATCCTGATGGCGCACTTCGCCGACCGATTGGGGCGCAAGAAAGTCTTTAGCCTGAGCATCCTGATGATGGCGTTGCCCTGCTTGCTGATCGGGATCATGCCGACCTACGCGCAAATCGGCTATTTCGCACCGTTGCTGCTGTTGGCCCTGCGCATTCTCCAGGGCGCGGCGGTGGGCGGCGAGGTGCCGAGTGCCTGGGTATTCGTCGCCGAGCACGCGCCCATCGCCCATCGCGGTTATGCCCTGGGTTTCCTGCAGGCGGGGCTGACCTTCGGCTATCTGATCGGCGCATTGACCGCGAGCTTCCTGGCGCAGGCATTCACCCCGGCGGAAATCCTCGATTACGCCTGGCGTTACCCGTTTCTGCTCGGCGGCGTGTTCGGGGTGATTGGTGTCTGGCTGCGTCGCTGGCTCAGCGAAACCCCGGTGTTCATGGCCATGCAGGCGCAGCGCGAGGCGGCCGGTGAGCTGCCGCTACGCACGGTCTTGCGCGAGCATCGCCTGGCCATTTTGCCGGCGATGATTCTCACCTGTGTGCTGACCTCGGCCGTGGTGGTGTTCGTGGTCATCACCCCGACCATGATGCAGAAAACTTTTGGCATGACAGCCAGCCATACCTTCGCCCTGAGCGCACTGGGCATCGTGTTCTTGAACATCGGCTGCGTGCTCGCCGGGCTACTGGTCGACCGCATCGGCGCCTGGCGCACGGTGATGCTCTATAGCCTGCTGCTGCCGTTGGGCATCGGCGTGCTGTATGCCTGCCTGATCATGGGCGGCGACTGGCTCGGCCTGGCCTACGCCTTGGCGGGGCTGGCCTGCGGGGTAGTCGGCGCGGTGCCATCGGTGATGGTCAGCCTGTTCCCGCCGCGGATTCGCGTCTCGGGTATCTCGTTCACCTACAACATTGCCTACGCCGCGTGGGCGAGTGTCACACCGCTGTTGTTGATCGGCCTGATGCCGTGGAGTCCATGGATCTGTGTGATGTTCAGTGCGGTGATGGGCGCGGTGGGTGTGGGCAGTGCGGCGTACTTTGGTGCGCGGATGCCGAGAATCGCTGGCTGTTCTGCCGCTGGCGCGCATTGATTGTACGCGTCGTAACTATTTTTACTGGACAAGCCTGAAACACGCTTAAGTAAATGTTTCCAAGGCCGATGGTTAGGCTGTGTATCGCTTTCTACCCCTGTCCATCGGTGCTTTCCCATGTTCAATAAACGCTTGAAGCAGGAGCTGTCGGCTCTTCGTGAAGAACTCTCCAGCCTCCAGCAAGTGAAGGAAAGTCTGGAAAGCGAGATGCTGGTGCTGACCCTCGACAGCGATGGACGGGTTCAGTCGGTCAACCAGAACTTCCTTGGCGAAATGCACTACAAGAGCGGTGACCTGATCGGCCGACACATCGACGACTTCGTCCCGGATCACGTGAAGTTCGACGAATTCCAGCAGCGTTTCAAGAACGCGCTGACCCGTGGCGAGCACTTCGCCGGCGCAGTGCGCCTGTTGCGCGGCACGGGCCAGGAAGCCTGGTTGCGTTCGATCCTGCAACCGGTGCGCTCGGCCGATGGGCGGATCAAGCATTTTTCGATCTTCTCCAGCGACCTGACCCGCACCATCGAGGCCTCCCGCGAGCACGAGAACCTGATCGGTGCGCTGGTGCGTTCCACGGCGGTGATCGAGTTCGATCTCAATGGCAACGTGCTGACTGCCAATGACCGCTTCCTCAGCGGTATGGGGTACAGCCTGGCGCAGATCAAGGGCAAACATCACCGCACCTTCTGCCTGCCGGAGGAATACAACAGTGCCGAGTACCAGGACTTCTGGCGTCGCCTGAACGCGGGCGAATACGTGGCCGAGCGCTTCAAGCGTGTCGACAGCCACGGTCGTACGGTCTGGCTGGAGGCGTCCTACAACCCGGTGGCCGATGCCAACAACAAGCTCTATAAGGTGGTGAAGTTCGCCACGGTGATTACCGATCAGGTCAATCAGGAACAAGCCGTCGCCGAGGCTGCCAACATTGCCTACAGCACTTCGCAGCAAACTGACCAAAGCGCCCAGCGCGGTAACGCCGTGGTGACCCAGGCCGTGGACGTGATGCGTGACCTGGCCAAACACATGCAAACCGCTGGCGATGGCATCGAAGCCCTGAACGAGCAGTCGCTGGTGATCGGTACCATTGTCAAAACCATCAGCGGCATTGCCGAACAGACCAATCTGCTGGCGCTCAACGCGGCCATCGAAGCGGCGCGAGCGGGCGAGCAGGGGCGGGGGTTCGCCGTGGTGGCGGATGAGGTTCGGCAACTGGCTTCGCGCACCAGCCAGGCCACCGACGAAATCGTCCTCGTGGTGCGGCAAAACCAGGACATGGCGCGTAACGCTGTGGCGCTGATGACCGACGGCAAGCTTCAGGCCGAACAGGGCCTGGCGCTGGCGGCAGAAGCGGGTACGGTGATTGTCGAGATCCAGGACGGCGCGCAGAAAGTGGTCAATGCGGTGGGGCAGTTTGCCAATCAGTTGGTGAGTTGAGTCCAGCGTTTTGCCCGAAGCCTGAAAAGATCGCTATCGGCGATCTTTTCATTTCAGCGTGTTTTATCCCGTTACAATCGGCTCTTTTCCCCCAGGAGCAGACTTCCATGAGCGCTTCCCACCGCCGTCCGGTTCCCTTGTCCAAGGCCTATCGTCTGCTCAATCATGGCCCGACCGTGCTGGTCAGCGCAGCCCACGGTGGCCAGCGCAATATCATGGCGGCAGCCTGGGCCATGCCGCTCGATTTCGAACCACCGAAAATTGCCGTGGTGCTGGACAAGTCCACCTGGACTCGCCAGTTGCTGGAGGCCTCGGGCACTTTTGTACTGAACGTTCCGTGCGCTGCCCAGGCCGACATTGTGCAGACCGTCGGTTCGACCTCCGGCCTGGAGTTGACCCAGGGCCAGGGGCGCGACAAGTTTGAGACCTACGACTTGCAGACGTTCACCGGCGAGTCGGTTGATGCGCCGATGCTCGAAGGCTGCGTGGCCTGGCTGGAATGTCGCCTGTTGCCGGAGCCGAACAACCACCAGCAGTACGATCTGTTCCTGGCCGAAGTGATTGCCGCCCAGGCTGACGAGCGCGTGTTCAGCGAAGGCCGCTGGCACTTCGACGGGCAAGATGCCTTGCGCACCTTGCACCACGTGGCGGGCGGGCACTTCCTGACCATTGGCGAGCCGGTGGACGGCAAGATCTTGCAGGTGTAAACCGGTCAGCGCTCATATCCACACATCATTCTCGGCCGTGCGCTCACCACCTTCACTGCCGGTGTTGAGCACGCCCTTGGGTTCGATCAGCAGGAGTTTTACCTCCTGCTCGGCACTGGGCTTGTGCTCGACGCCTTTGGGCACCACGTACATTTCCCCGGCGTTCACCAGCACGTGGCCATCGCGAAAATCGATGCGCAGCCGGCCTTCGAGCACGATGAAGGTTTCGTCGGTATCGAGGTGGTCGTGCCAGATAAAGTCCCCCAGCAGCTTCACCACCTTGAACTGGTAGTCGTTCATTTCGGCGATGACCCGGGGCGACCAGTGGGAATAGATCCGGCTGATTTTTTCAGCGAAGTTCAGGCTTTCGTAAGCGTTCATGAAACAGCTCTCGCGGTGGTTGGTGAACTCACGATAGCCAGCGACTCCATGCGCTTCTTGTACGATTGTGCGTGGCTCAACGGCGCTGCATGTTCAGCCAGCGCGCTGGCGGCAGGCCGTAGGTTTTGCGAAATTGCCGAGTCATGTGGCTCTGGTCGGTGAAGCCGGCGATCAGCGCGGCGCTGACCAGCGTCTGCCCCTGAATCAGTAGCGCGCGGGCCATGTCCAGGCGGCGCATGGTCAGGTAACGATAGGGGCTGGTGCCGAACAACAGGCGAAAATCCCGGGACAGGCTCCAGCGATCCCGACCACTGTGTTGCGCCAGTTCATCCAGGGTCACGGTGCGGTCCAGGGCACCGTGGATGTATTCCCGCGCACGCTGCGCGGCCACGTAATCGAAGCCCGAGCGTTTGCCCGGCGCACCGCAAACCGTGCTCATGGCTTGCGCCAGATCGAACAGCGCATCCTGTTCTTCCAGTGGATCGAGCGGGCAATCCAGGCTGCGCAGCAACGCCCCCGTGGCGGCGAACAGGCGGGGATCGTTCGACAGCCCGGTCTTGATGAACGGCAGCGGTTGCCCGCCGAGCATCTGCTGGATGAGCGCCGGTTCGATGTACATCATCCGGTACTGGAAACCGGATTCGGTGCCGGCCTCGCCATCGTGGGCTTCGTCCGGGTGCAGCACGATCGTTGCGCCCGGCAGGCTGTGACGCCAGCCACCGCGATACTGAAAACTCTGCACCCCGGCCAGGGTGTGGCCGATGGCATAGGTGTCGTGGCGGTGAAGGTCGTAGCCATGGCCGGCAAAAAACGCCTCGAAACGCTGCAGCCCGCCGACATCGGGCGCACGAAGGAACCAGTCATTGCGAGACGGACGCTTGGCCATGGTGATGATCGTCTTGAGCTTGATGCGCAACACGGTAACCCAGTCAGCGGTTCCCTGTCTTCTGATCGGAAGGGGACATGTGCGCTAGAAAACCAAGGGCAAATACTGCACTGTGGGGCGCATTCTCTATAGGTCGTTTTTATTTGTCAGGATGAGGCCAGGTCATGAGCAAGCTGCGCGTGGGGATCATTTTCGGGGGCCGTTCCGCCGAGCATGAGGTGTCGTTGCAGTCGGCGAAAAACATCGTCGATGCGCTGGATCGTTCACGCTTCGAGCCGGTGCTGATCGGCATCGACAAACAAGGCCACTGGCACCTTAACGACCCTTCCAACTTTTTGCTGAACCAGGAAAACCCGGCGCTCATCGCCCTCAACCAGTCCAATCGTGAACTGGCGGTGGTGCCGGGCAAAGCCAGCCAGCAATTGGTGGAAACTTCCAGCCAGGAAATGCTCGGCCACGTCGATGTGATCTTCCCGATTGTCCACGGCACCCTCGGTGAGGACGGTTGCCTGCAAGGTTTGCTGCGCATGGCCGATCTGCCGTTTGTCGGCTCCGATGTGCTCGGCTCGGCTGTGTGCATGGACAAGGACATCAGCAAGCGCCTGCTGCGCGATGCCGGCCTGGCCGTGACGCCGTTCGTGACATTGACCCGCGCCACGGCGGCGCGTACCGGGTTTGCCGAGGTTCGGTCCCGGCTCGGTTTGCCCCTGTTCGTCAAACCGGCAAACCAGGGCTCTTCCGTGGGTGTGAGCAAGGTCGCCGACGAGGCCGAATACACCGCAGCGGTGGAACTGGCCTTGAGTTTCGATACCAAGGTGTTGATCGAATCTGCCGTCAGCGGTCGTGAGATTGAGTGCGCGGTACTCGGCAATGAAGACGCCATCGCCAGTGGCTGCGGCGAGATCGTGGTGCGCAGCGGATTTTATTCCTACGACAGCAAGTACATCGACGACGCGGCTGCTGAAGTGGTGGTGCCGGCCAATATCAGCGTCGAGGCCAGCGAGCGCATCCGCGCCCTGGCCGTCGAAGCGTTCCAGGTACTGGGCTGCTCCGGCCTGGCCCGCGTCGATGTATTCCTGACCGACAGCGGCGAAGTGCTGATCAACGAAATCAACTCGCTGCCCGGCTTCACCCGCATCAGCATGTACCCGAAACTGTGGCAGGCCACCGGTATGACCTACAGCGAGCTGGTGACGCGACTGATCGAGCTGGCGCTGGAAAAACACCAGGTTCGGCAGGGGTTGAAGATCAGTCGATAAGCGACTTGCTCATAAACAAAGGGCCTACCCACCGGTAAGCCCTTTCTCATCCCCGCGTACGACTCAATCCCCCAGCGCTTGCCCCTCACGCCGCGGATCGGCGCCGCCTGTCAGCGACGCTTTGCCTTGGGCGTCCTTGACCCGAACAATCGCCTGGGTCCCGCTGGTCATGTCGATTTCGCTCACGCTGTGCCCTTTGTCTTTCAGCGCCTGAATCAGCGACGGGCTGAATTGCCCCTGTTCCAGTTCGGTCGGGCCGTTGCGGCTGCCGAAGTTGGGCAGGTTGATGGCGGCTTGCGCATCGAGGTTCCAGTCGAGCAGGCCGATGGTGGATTTGGCCACGTATTCGATGATTTGCGAGCCGCCGGGGGAGCCGACGGTGGCGAGGAATTCGCCGCTCTGGCGGTCGAAGATCAGGGTCGGGGCCATGGAGGAGCGCGGGCGTTTGCCGGGTTCGACGCGGTTGGCGACTTTTTGCCCATTTTCCTCGGGGATGAACGAGAAGTCGGTCATCTCGTTGTTGAGTAGAAAGCCCTGAACCATGATGTGCGAGCCGAACGCCGATTCGATGGTGGTGGTCATCGACACGGCACCGCCTGCGTCATCGACGGCCACCACTTGCGAGGTGGAAATCCGCAGGGGCGAACGGTCCGGTGCATAGGCCATCTGAATGCCCGGCGGAGTGCCAGGTTTGGCCGTGCCCATGCTGCGTTCACCGATCAGAGCGGCGCGGCTGGCCAGGTAAGCCGGGTCGACCAGGCCTTTGACCGGCACGGGGACGAAGTCAGTATCGGCGACGTACTGAGCGCGGTCGGCGTAGGCCAGGCGTTCGGCTTCGGCGATCAGGTGCACGGCTTGCGGGTCGGGTTCGATGCCGGCCGGGGCCATGGTTTTGACCGGTTTCAGCGGTGCCAGTGCCAGGCGCTTGTCGCGAGTCTCCAGGGCTTGCAGCGTGCCGAGGATCTGGGCCACTGCGATCCCGCCCGACGACGGCGGCGGCATGCCGCAGACTTGCCAGCGCTTGTAGTCGGTGCACAGCGGCGCGCGTTCCTTGGCCTGGTAGTTGGCGAGGTCAGTCAGCGACAGGCTTCCGGGATTGGTGTGGCCCTGAACCTTGGCCGCGATTTCCTCGGCGACCGGGCCTTTGTACAGGGCATCCGGGCCTTCATGGGCGATGCGTTTGAACACAGCGGCCAGCGCCGGGTTCTTCAAGTTTGTGCCGACGGCTTTTGGGCTGCCATCGGCATTGCGCAAGTAAGCCATCATTTCCGGCGAGCGTGGCATGGACGAATCCGCGGCGATCAACTGATGCAGGCGTGGCGAAATGGCGAAGCCTTGCTCGGCGAGCCGGATGGCCGGTTCAAACAGTTGTGCCCAGGGCAGGCGCCCGTGTTTTTGATGGGCCAGTTCCAGGGCGCGCAATACGCCGGGCGTGCCTACCGAGCGACCACCGATTTGCGCCTGGGTGAACCCCATCGGTTGTCCGTTGGCTTGCAGGAAAAGCTTCTCGGTAGCACCGGCCGGGGCGGTTTCACGGCCATCGTAGGTGCGCACGGCTTTGCCATCCCAGAGTACGATCAATGCGCCGCCACCGATGCCGGAAGACTGTGGCTCGACCAACGTCAACACCGCTTGCATCGCAATCGCCGCGTCGATGGCCGAGCCGCCCCGGCGCAGCATCTCCCGCCCGGCTTCGGCCGCTAGCGGGTTGGCCGCCGCCGCCATGTATTTCTCGGCGTGTTGAGTTTTCAGGTCGGTGCGGAAACCGGAGGCGCTTTCCGGTGCGAGCGGTAGCGTCGGGACTGAAGCGTTGTTGCACGCGGCCAGGGTCAAGGCGCTGGCGAGCAGAACCAGAGCTGGCAGGCGATAGCGGCGCAAAGGGAAGGTTGAGAACACGTGGGGGTACTCCGTCCGTTGGATCTACGATCAGCCGACTTTATCGGCCGACCGGGAGGGACGCAAACCAGGTCCCACGGCCCCGATGTTTTTGTCCTTCATCAATGGCGGGATTTTCTGTAGGGTCATTGCCAACAGGCAGGCCAGAAAATCAACAAGAGGCAGACATGCAAACCGAGTTTCCCACCCAGCCCAGCTATCGCACCCAGCGTGAACAATTCCTGGCCGCCGCGACCACGGCAGGCGCAACGCTGACGGAGTATCCACACCCGCTCAAAGGACCGTTCGGCGAGCCGCTGAGTACCGATGTGGCGGTGCTGGGTGATCCGGGCGCCAAGCGGCTGCTGATCGCGTTGAGCGGCACTCACGGGGTCGAAGGCTTCTATGGTTCGGGCTGCCAGATCAAATGGCTGCAGGAGTTGGGCAAGCGGTCCCTGCCAGCGGATGTCGCCGTGGTCATGATCCATGCCATCAACCCCTGGGGCATGGCGTGGTTGCGCCGGGTCAACGAAGACAACATTGACCTGAACCGCAATCACCTGGACTTCCAGCGCCCGCTGCCGGACAACCAGGCCTACAACGCCCTGCATGAAATCTATGCCTGCCCGCAGTTGCACGGTCCGCAGCGTGAGCGTGCCGATGCCTTGCTCGACGAACAGATTCGCTTGCACGGCTGGCCGGCAGTCATGTCGATTGTCGAGGGCGGTCAGCATGCTCATCCCGACGGCCTGTTTTTCGGCGGGCTGGCGCCGAGCTGGTCGAACCGCACGCTGCACCGGATCGTGCAAAAGCACGTGACCCATGCCGAGGTTGCCATGTGTTTCGACTTGCACACGGGCGCCGGCGAGTACGGTCATCCGATGTTGTTGACCATCACCGAGTCCGTTTATCCAGCGCTGTCAGATGCGCAGGCGATTTACGGTCCGTGGCTCTACAGCCTGCAAACCGGTGCCGACACCGTCAGCGAAACCGGCGTGGCGGCAACGGCCACCGGCTACACCTCGCAGGCGCTGATCAATGCGCTGCCGCAGGTACGGCTGATGCCGTTTGTCATTGAATGCGGGACTTATCCGGGGCCGGAGGTTCACCGGCATCTGCGCGATGACCACTGGCTGCATCTGTACGGCAACCCGAATGATGCAACAGGGCGCGAGATCAAGCTGAATCTGCTCGAGCAGTTCTATCCCGCCGACAGCGATTGGCAGGCGATGGTCTGGCTGCGCACCTGGCAGATCTGGGAGCGGGCGTTGTCGGCATTACCGACGGTTCGCGTCTGATCGAGACGCGCATGCGGTGCAGGATTTCCCTGTCACCGCAGCGCATTTTTTCGAGGCATAAAAAAACGGCCTACCTTGCGGTAAGCCGTTTTTAGTACTTGGTGGCTACACAGGGACTTGAACCCCGGACCCCAGCATTATGAATGCTATGCTCTAACCAACTGAGCTATGTAGCCAAGTGGCGCGCATTATTCACCGGTAACGGGGATGCGTCAAGCATAAATCTAAAATATTTCTCTGCGCTTTCAACCGTTTATCAAAATCTATCCTCTGAGCTGGGGTGAAGGGCAGCGCTGGAACCAGCGGCTGGCCTGTTCGTACGCGTGCGCCAGTTGCAGGACAGCGAAGTCGGCCTGGTGTCTGCCGATGATTTGCAGGCCCATGGGCAGGCCGCTGGCGTTGAAGCCGACCTGTACGTTAGCCACCGGGCAGCCGGACAAGGTGCCGGGAATCACCACCTCCATCCAGCGGTGATAGGTGTCCATGGCCAGGCCTTCGACGGACGTGGCGTGGTTTATCGACTGGCTCAAGAGCGAACTGGAGCAGGACTTCCCGGAGGCGGTGATCCGCGCCTGAGAAGTCCTGGCGGACTCAACTCAAGCGAAAGCGCCCTGTATTGTCACTTAAGGCCTTGCTGCCGTGGCTCAGGGTATCCGCTGCCTGATTTACCGCGCGGGCCCCTTCGAGCAAGCGCACCGCCGCTTGATCGACCTGCTGGATATTGCCGCTAACCTCGTCGGCGGTACTGGCCTGTTCTTCCACAGCCGTGGCGATTTGCGCCAGGGTATCGGTGACGCTCTGCACCGCACTGGCGATTTCTCCGAGCCGTTCACCGAGGCCGGTGACCGCTTGTGCATCGCTCTCTGCCTGACTGCACGCGGCTTGCATCAGGCTGACGGCTTCATTCACCGTATTGCGCAGGCTGTCGACCGTGCCGGCAATCTGTGCGGTCGACGATTGCGTGCGTTGCGACAGGCTGCGCACTTCATCGGCCACCACCGCGAAGCCACGCCCTTGCTCGCCTGCCCGAGCCGCCTCGATGGCGGCGTTGAGTGCCAACAGGTTGGTCTGCTCGGCGACGCCGCGAATGGTGTCGACCACCAGTTGAATCTGCTGCCCTTGTTCACTGACCCGGCCCAGCGCCGCGGCAGTGTCGTTCAGGCGTTGATTGAGTTGCTGGATGCTCGCGGTGGTGCGCTGGCTGTCACGGCTGCTGTCGGCGGCAATGCGCCGGGTGTGCTGGGCGCTGCCGGACGCCTGTTCGCAACTGTGGGCCACCCCTTGGGAGGTGGCGGCCAATTGCGTCGCCGCAGCGGCAATCTGGCTGATCTGCAACTGCTGGGCTTCGACTTCGCCCAGGGCATCGCTGGAATGATGATTGAGGGTTTTCACCGCGTTGCTCAATTGCAGGGTTTCGTGATCCACCCCTTGCAGGCTGGTGCGCAGTTGAACCACGGCGACGTTCAGCGCGGTGCTGATGACTGCCAGCTCGTCCCGACCCTGAACCGGCACTTGCAGACTCAGATTGCCATCGCGCAACGCCTCGGCCAGCACCGTGATACCGCTGGCGCTGCGGCGGATCGAGGCCTGCAAGCAGATGAACAGATACAGTGCCGCCAACAGCAGGCAGCCCAACACGGCGGCCACCACAATGAACTGGCGGATCGCCGAGCCGTGGTAGTAATCCAGGCGTTGATCCAGCGACACCAGCGACTGCTGGCGCAACGAGGCGAGGTCGGAAAGCAGGGCATCGAGACTGTGTTCGAAGTCTTCCGGCTTGAGGTTGATGCTGCCGCCGAACACGCCGTCATCCAGCACCTTCAGGCCCGCATCGAGGTGCTTGAGGCTGTCGTGGTATTGCCCGGCCCAGGTTTGCAGGGCGCTGGGCAAGCGCGCTTCGAGCAGGCCAGCCGTTTTCACAAGCTGCTCTCGCGCATCGCCGATGCGGCTGCGCAAGTCGCGCAGTTGAAGACGGCTTTGCAGGGTAAACTGCCCAGACACCACCGAGGCCTGACCCATCGCCGCCAGACGACCGACCCGTTCGATCAGGTCCGGCGCATGCTGGGTGGAAATCTGCGTCAGCAAATAAGTCTCCAGCCACGATGCCAGCGTCAGGCGATTGTCCATGGCGATTTGCTCGCGCAAGGCTTGCAGGGCGCTCAAGGCGTTGGTGAAGCGATCATAGCCATCCGGCCACCAGCCAACATTGCTCAGACTTTTTGAGTCGAGGCCATCGAGAGCGGTTTGCAGAGCCTGATAACGCGTCAGGGTTTCGCCCTCTGCACTTTCTTTTTGCAGGGCCTGGCCTAACTCGGCAGTGGCCTGGCTGACGGCAGGCTGAACCGCATCGAAGGCTGCCATCGCGGCGAGGGTGGCCGGCGTTGGCTGGCGATTGGTTTCCGTGGCGCGCCACCGGGCGGCACGATCACGCTGGGCGCCGAGCAGGTCATCCAGCGCATCAAGAGCCAGCAGTTGCCGTACCCCGGCGCGTTCGCCGGAGATCAGGCTGAGTTTGTCGCGATAGTCCTGGCCGATCATCCACAGGCTGCCGGCCAGCGGCAGGATAAACAGCAGAAACAACAGCTGGAATTTGCGTGCGAAGCCGAAGCGCCCCAGCAGCCCGATCCCCGGTGATAAAAAAGCCTGCATGCCCCATGACTCCTCTGGACACCACGCACCATTGGCGTGCGCCGGAGGTTATTGCCCCCGACTCGTGCCCTCTTAAAAGGCCTCGAAAGTTCACCCTTGTCCGCTCTGTAGGCCGACTCTGTGGCGAAACTTCCCATTCTTGGTCTCCTTTGTAAGGAGGCCGCGTTCAAGCAGACAAGGAAGGCAAGATTCAGACCATGGCTTTGCGCCATCAAGGTTGTGGCGATGAAAAACGAAGTCGTTAGCAGGCTAAGGGGATGGCGTTGCCGCACTGAAAAATGGCACATTGACGCACCTGCACGTTTGTACCTCTTGTGTTTTGGAAACTCCCATGGCTATCAGCAACGCCCAGTCCGGCTCAGTGCCGGCGTCCGCTACGCCCCAAAGCAGTCCCCTGGTGATGCGCATCATCGGCGCGGTAGCGCTGGCGCATTTGATCAACGACCTGATCCAGTCGGTGCTGCCATCGATCTATCCGATGCTCAAGGCCAACTATGGCCTGACCTTCACCCAGGTCGGCCTGATCACCCTGACGTTCCAGTTGACGGCCTCGCTGCTGCAGCCGTGGGTTGGTTACTACACCGACCGCCATCCCAAGCCGTGGTTATTGCCGGCGGGGACGATCTGCACCCTGGTCGGGATTCTGATGATGTCGGTGGTCGGCAGCTTTCCATTGATTCTGCTGGCGGCGGGGCTGATCGGCATCGGCTCGTCGACCTTCCACCCGGAAGCGTCCCGCGTGGCGCGCCTGGCTTCGGGCGGGCGCTTCGGGCTGGCGCAATCGACCTTCCAGGTCGGCGGTAATGCAGGCTCGGCGTTCGGCCCGTTACTGGCGGCGGCGATCATCATTCCCTATGGTCAGGGGCACGTGGCCTGGTTCGGCCTGTTCGCGGTGTTTGCGCTGTTCGTGCTCTACCGGATCAGCCGCTGGTACGCCAACCACTTGAACCTGTTCAAGCTCAAGCAAGGTCAGGCGGCGACTCACGGCCTGTCCAAGGGCCGAGTGACCTGCGCGTTGGTCGTGCTCGGGTTGCTGGTGTTCTCCAAGTATTTCTACATGGCCAGCCTCACCAGCTACTTCACCTTTTACCTGATCGAGAAATTCGACCTGTCGGTCGCCAGTTCGCAGTTGCACCTGTTCCTGTTTCTCGGCGCGGTAGCGGCGGGGACGTTCTTTGGTGGGCCGATCGGCGACAGGATCGGGCGCAAGGCGGTGATCTGGTTCTCGATCCTCGGCGTTGCACCGTTCACCTTGCTGCTGCCCCATGTCGACCTGCTCTGGACCAGCATTCTCAGCGTGGTCATCGGCTTCATCCTCGCCTCGGCGTTCTCGGCCATCGTGGTGTACGCCCAGGAGTTGGTGCCAGGCAATGTCGGGATGATCGCCGGGGTGTTCTTCGGCTTGATGTTCGGTTTCGGCGGGATTGGTGCGGCGTTGCTCGGGCATCTGGCGGATGTGCACGGGATTGAGTACGTGTATTTCCTGTGCTCGTTCCTGCCGTTGTTCGGGGTGTTGGCGATCTTCCTGCCTCGCACCAAAAAGCCCTGAACCAATACATTTCCCAATGTAGGAGTGAGCCTGCTAGCGAT
>NZ_JBFULI010000067.1:0-28229 GCF_056400405.1 Pseudomonas sp. P5_B3
ACCTGATCCCATCCCGAACTCAGCAGTGAAACGATGCATCGCCGATGGTAGTGTGGGGTTTCCCCATGTGAGAGTAGGTCATCGTCAAGATTAAATTCCRAAACCCCAATTGCGAAAGCAGTTGGGGTTTTGTTTTTGCGCTCGAAAAACAAGGCCGGCCCACCCAAGGTCAATTGTAAAAAAAATCACACAAACCAGGCTCCACGCTTTTGGTATGGTGCAGCTCATTTTTAATGGACTGAGTTTGCGCCCACGGATCGGCGTTCTTTTCAAAGAGTTGCTGCACAAGTGCCTGAGCCGATACCCATCAAGGACCACGAAAAAGAAACACGTCTGGTCAACAAAAGACTCATGGCCTGCGCCTTGTTCGTTRCCGCCATTACCTGTGCGCTGGTAGTGCGCATGTATGTCCTGCAAGTAGTCGAGTTCGACTATCACTCCACCGTCTCCGAAAACAATCGCGTACATGTCCTGCCGATTACACCGACCCGCGGGTTGATCTATGACCGCAACGGCGTACTCCTCGCGGACAACCGTCCCAGCTTCAACCTGACCATCACCCGCGAACGTGCTCCCGATGTAAACGAAGAGCTGGACGAGGTGGTCAATCTCCTGCACCTGCCCGCTGAAGATCGCACGCTGTTCGACAAGGCCATGAAACAGGCACGTCACCCCTTCGTACCCGTGACGTTGTTCTATGAGCTCAGCGAAGAACAGATTGCCGTACTCGCCGTCAACGAGTTCCGTCTGCCGGGCCTGGATGTCGAGCCGCAGTTCGTTCGGCACTATCCATTGGGCGCGCACTTCGCTCATTCGGTCGGCTACGTCGGACGTATCAACGAGAAAGAGTCAAAGGCTCTGGATACGGTCGAGTACCGAGGCACCCAATCCATCGGCAAGACCGGAATCGAAAAATTCTACGAGGCGCAACTGCACGGCCATGTTGGTTATGAAGAAGTCGAAACCAATGCTCAGGGCCGCGTGCTGCGAGTGCTCAAGCACACTGACCCGGTACCAGGCGAAAACATTGTCCTGAGCCTCGACGTCAAGCTGCAGGAAGCCGCCGAGCAAGCCTTGGGCGATCGCCGTGGCTCGGTGGTCGCGCTGGATCCGTCGACCGGTGAAGTGCTGGCCATGGTCAGCAACCCGAGTTTCGATCCGAACCTGTTCGTCACCGGTATCAGTTCCAGGGAATACTCTTCGCTACGGGATTCCATTGATCGGCCGCTGTTCAATCGTGTGCTGCGTGGTCTCTATGCCCCGGGTTCGACCATCAAGCCGGAAGTGGCAATCGCTGGCCTCGATGCAGGTGTCGTCACGCCACAGACCCGTGTGTTCGACCCCGGTTATTACCAGCTACCGGATTTCGATCACAAGTACCGCAACTGGAACCACAGCGGCGATGGTTGGGTGGATATGGATGCGGCGATCATGCGTTCCAACGACACCTATTTCTATGACCTCGCACACAAGCTCGGTATCGATCGCCTGCACGACTACATGGCCATGTTCGGGCTCGGTGAGAAAGTCTCCCTGGACATGAATGAAGAATCCCCTGGCCTGATGCCATCCCAAGCCTGGAAGCGCGCTACCCGTCGTCAGGCCTGGTTTCCGGGCGAGACGGTGATTCTCGGCATCGGCCAGGGCTACATGCAGGTTACGCCGCTGCAGTTGGCTCAGGCGACGGCGCTGATTGCCAACAAAGGCGTGTGGAATCGCCCGCACCTGGCCAAAACCGTGGACGGCGTCGCGCCGGTGGATGAACATCCGATGCCGGACATTCTGCTCAAGGATCCACGCGACTGGGAGCAGGTCAACCATGGCATGCAGATGGTGATGCACGATGCCCGCGGGATTGCCCGGGCCGCAGCGGCAGGGGCGCAGTATCGTATCGCTGGCAAGAGCGGTACCGCGCAAGTGGTGGCGATCAGGCAGGGCGAACGTTACAACCGGGAGAAAACCCGCGAGCGCAACCGCGACAATGCCTTGTTCGTCGGCTTCGCCCCGGCCGAACATCCGAAGATCGTGATTTCGGTGATGATCGAAAACGGCGAGGCGGGTGGCCGCGTCGCCGGACCGGTCGTCCGGGAGATCATGGACGCCTGGCTACTCGATCAGGACGGGCACCTGAAGCCACAATACGCCGCGCCGAGCAAGGCACCGGGCGATCCTCACGTCTGAATCATCGTGGCGTCATAGTACAGGCATCACGGATGCTCATGCGTAGGCGAGGGCTTTTTCTTCCAGCAGTTCCTCATACAAGGCCGTCCATTTGCGACCCATTTCGTCCGCGGTAAACAGATTTTGATAACGGGCCTGCGCCTTCTCGCCCATTTGCGCCGCCAGCACCGGATTTTCCCAAAGCGTGCGCATCGCCTCACGGAACACCAATGGATTGCTCGGCGGCACCACTAGCCCGGTCTCGTTATGGATGTTGATGTAACTGGTGCCCGTGCCAATCTCACTGGAGATCATCGGTTTGCCATACATCGCGCCTTCCAGCAGCGAAATGCCGAAGGCTTCGGAGCGCAGGTGCGACGGGAACACGATGGCATAGCTCAGTTGCAGCAGCGCCACCTTGTCCTCGTCCCCCAGACGCCCGAGGAAGTGGACATTGCGTAAACCCAGGGCGGTCGCCTGGGCATGCAGCTCTGCTTCCAGTGGGCCGGCACCGACAATCACTGTCGGGTAATCCAGGTCCTTCAGGGCGTCGAGCAGGATGTGCAAACCTTTGTAGTAGCGCATCACACCGACAAACAGAAAAAACTTGTCGCCGAGCTTTTGCCGCCAGTGGGCCGTTCGATTGCTGTCCGGCTGTGGGTAACCTGCCTTGTTCAATCCATAGGGGATCACTCGGGTCTTGTGCTGAAACTGTTGCAACACATCACTGGTGTGCAGGTAATTGGGCGACGCAGCGACGATCCGGTCGGCGCTGTGCAGAAAGCGATTCATCAGCGGCCGGTAAAGTTTGAGCAGGTGTTTCTGGCGAATAATGTCCGAGTGGTACGTCACCACGCTGGGTTTGTTCAGGCTGCTGGCGAAATGCACCAGGTCCATGAACGGCCATGGAAAGTGGTAATTGACCACGTCGGCCTCGGCTGCCAGCTCGCGAAACTGTTTGAAGACGCTCCAGGAAAACCCGGTGGAGGCGAACTGAATGTCGAGTCTGGCTCGATGGACGTCATGTTGAGCGATCCGCACCACCGGCGGTGTCGGATCGGCACTGAGTGTCAGCACCTTGCCGTCAACGCCGTGCAGGGCACCGCTTTCGCACAACTGGAAAATCACTTGTTCGATCCCGCSGACCGAGTCAGGCAGGTACGTCTTGAAAAAATGAAGAACTCGCATTCAACCTCCCATAGCCTGGCGGTAAGCGCTGGCCGTGACTTGCGCGCAGCGTTGCCAGGTAAAAAGCCTTGCCTGTAGCAACCCGGCTTCTCGGCATGCCTGCCAATGCGCTAGATCCTCGATCAGACGACTCATTGCATCGCGCAGGCCGTCGGTTTCATCCGGTTCAACATAGTTACCCGCAGAGCCTGCCACTTCGGGCATGGCCGAGCGTCTGGTCAGAATGACCGGCGTGCCGCAGGCCATGGCCTCCAGCACCGGCAGGCCAAAACCTTCGTAAAGCGACGGAAAAATCAATGCCCGGGCGCCGGCCAGCAGCTGCGCAACGTGCTCGTCAGGCAGATAGCCCAGTAAACAGACATGACCGCAGGCCAGGGCCTGGTGCAATTCTTCGCTGAACTGCTCGCGCTGCCAGCCGGCCATGCCGACGATCAGCAAAGGAAAACGCTGACGGACCGATTCCGGCAATCGGGCGTGGGCGCGCAGGGCGAGGGACAGATTCTTGCGCGGTTCCAGGGTGCCGACACAGAGGAAGTATTCCCGCGCTTCGACGCCATGGGTCTTGAGTACGGCGTCTATGGCCTCGGGGGAGCGCGGGTGAAAGCGCGCGGCTACACCCAGCGGTGCGACGACAAATCGCTCGGCCGGTAATCCGAAATGCGCCTGGGCTTCGTCAGCAATGTATTGCGAGACGGTAAGAATCAGGCTTGCCTGTCGCACGCCGTCGGCCACGCGCCGTTCAATTTCTCGCAAGCGCGCCGGTGGCTGCGTTTCGGGATAGTGCAGGTGAGTCAGGTCATGCAGGGTGATGACGGTCGGGCCGTCGAACGACAGCGGCCACAAACTTGGTTCGTGGTAAAGGTCGATGGCTTGCGCGCGGCCTTGATCGAAGCGTTTCTGCTCCAGCCACCGTCGGGCCTGATAGGCCCCCGGAATCTGCCGCAGCAATGGCGTCAGTCGGGAATAACCGGGCATGGCCGCTTCAGGCAGCACAGCACTCCAGCCCCAGCCATGAAACAGCGCCAGTTCAATATCCGGTTCACCCGCCAGGGCGTTCGCCAGTTCGGCGACGTAGTGGCCGATGCCGGTGCGCGGCGCCTGGAGGATGCGGGCGTTAAGGGCAATGCGCATGCTGCCTCTCAGGCACCTTCGCATCGCTGTGCAGGTTGCGCTGGACGCGTCCGACCAGTTGCGCACTCGCCTCGCGCCAGCTCAGCCAACGCCAGTTATCCAGGTTGAGGGGGGCGGGAAATGCGCCACCGCTTTCCATGTCGGTGACCAGGTCGGCCAGGTTCTGCGGGTCGGCGAGGTCGAAATACGCCATGTACTCGCCACCGATTTCGCGGAACACCGGGATGTCGCTGGCCATGGCCGGCAGGCCTCGCTGCATGGCCTCCACCAGGGGCAAACCAAACCCTTCGACGTAGGACGGGAACACCAGCGATGTCGCGTGGGAATAGGCGTGTTCCAGGCTCTTGTCCGAAAGTGTGTTGAACATGAACAGGCGCTGGTTCAATTGCGGATGCTGGCGGATACGCTCGATCAGCGCCTCGCACTTCCAGCCGATCTTGCCGACGATGCACAACCGGGCCTTGGACCCGGCCGCCCAGGCGCGCTCGAACGCGTCCAGCAGATACGCATGGTTCTTGCGCGGCTCGATGGTGCTGACCATCAGAAACACAGGGTCCGGCGTCTTGAACATCTGCAGCAGCCCCGGGTCGACGGCGGACCGGGCATCGGTCAGGTCAAGTTCGGAGCCGAGGTGAAAGTAGTCGAACCAGCGTTGCTGCACCTGCGTGGAGCCGATCCTGCGGGTCATCTCCTGGCGAACCTGGTCGCGGATCGTGGTCGATATCGCCACATAACCATCGGCGGTGCGGGCGATCCAGTCGAACCATTCGTTGAACACCTTCACCAATCCTGCGTCGCAGAACTGCGGGTGGGTCAGGGGAATCAGGTCGTAGATCACCGAAATGATGCCGACCCCGTCACGCTTGAGTTGCTCGGCCAGGGGGAAGAAGCTGGCGTGCCAGGACGAATCCAGCAGCACCAGTTGATCGCCGGCGCGATGCTGCAACGGCACGCAGCGCTCGGGAACCTTCTGGCCCTTGAGTACCCGATCGAGCAGGCGCATCGGCAGGCTCAGGCAGGCGAACGCGGTGAGGCGACAACCGACATAAAGCACCCGGCGGGCGAACTTCGATGTGCTGAAAGGACGGCGCCCCTCCAGTGCCCGATGGCACTGCCAGTACAGATTGGCGAGGTGTTCCAGCTTCACCCGCAGGCTCACCAGGTCCACTTTGATGGTCGGCAAGGGCGCCAGGCTTTTCACCTCGAACAACGCGCCATTGAGCATCACCACCGGAATGCATTCACGCTGGGTGTCTGCGGCCGGCAATTGCTGAATAACATTACGAACGACCCGTTGAATGCCCGAGTTGGCATCCGGGTGTTCGAAGACGTAGGTACATTCCACCAACAGTCTGGTCATCGTGTTACCCCAATAGATTCCACCCGACTCTCACTGGAACGGGTCACGCTTGTCTGTGCTTGGAGCCAGGAGCAGCCCACGAAGTCTTCCTGGCGATTGTTGATCACGTGGAAGACCAGCCCGTAGTCACGCCATTCGAAATTGCGATCCAGGTGCGAATCCAGTCGCGACAGGCTCAGGGCCACCGAATAATTACCCTTGCCCAGGCGCATGTCGAAGGCAAAACGGTAGGTGATGCGTTCGCCGGCACTCAGGTCGGTGAGGGCTTTGTCGACCCGGTGGGTATTGATGCCGTATATGGGCTGGCCGAGGCGATCCTTGATCATGAAACCGAGAATCAGCCGCTCGATGTCCTGGCGCACCTCGACCTGCACTTCCAGGACCATCGCCTGACCGACTTCCGCCACCTCCACCGAACGGCCCTTGGGGTCAAGCAGGCGGACGCTGAGAATGCCCGCTTCGCCTGTCCCGGAAATGGTTTGCACCTGCCCGTTGGCGAGCATTTCCTGGCGCACCGTCTGGCCCTCGCGCTGGGCGAGCATGGCGTTGTAGTAGTCCATTACTTCTTCGGGTTTGCCGCGCATGGCCATGCGCCCGTTTTCCAGGAGGATGGCGGTGTCGCAGATCGACTGGATCGCCGAGCGGTCATGGGACACGATCAGCAACGTGGTGCCGGCCTTGCGGAAGTTGCGGATGCGATCAAAGCTTTTGTGCTGGAAGTAGGCGTCACCTACGGACAGCGCTTCATCGACGATCAGGATGTCCGGGCGCCGCGCAGTGGCCACGCTGAACGCCAGGCGCATCTGCATGCCGCTGGAATAGGTACGAACCGGATGGTCGATGGCCTCGCCGATTTCGGCGAAGCTCTCGATCTGCGGCATCAGCGCTTCGATTTCTTCGACCTGCATGCCGAGCAACTGGCCGGCCATGAAGGTGTTCTGCCGACCGGTGAAGTCCGGGTGGAAACCCATGCCGAGCTCCAGCAGCGCGGCCACGCGACCTTGCAACCGGATGTCGCCGCAGGTGGGTTGGGTGGTGCCGGTGATCATCTTCAACAGCGTGCTTTTGCCGGCTCCATTGACCCCGACGATGCCCACGGCTTCACCCGGCTGAATCTCGAAATCGACCCCTTGCAGCACCCAGTGCAGTTGATGTCGGGTGCGGGAAAACGGTACCAGCCATTCGAACAGCCGGCTCCAGCGATTCGGGTACTGCTTGTAGGCCTTGCCCAGGCCACTGACACGTATATGTCCCATCAGAGCTCGTCCACCATTTCACCGACACGCTGGCGGAACAGCCGCAGCGCCATCCCACAGAACAACAGGCCGATCACCAGCAACGGCACCAGCGAGCTCCAGTCTGGCCATTGGTTGTAGAGAAACAGGTTCTGGTAGCTGTTCATCAGCGCCGTCATCGGGTTCAGCTCGATAAAGTGCTGGATACCCGGCGGCAGGATCGACAATGGATAAACGATCGGCGTCAGCCAGAACCAGAACTGCAGGCAGATACCGAAAAACTGCCCGACGTCGCGAAAGAACACGTTGAGCACGCCCAGAATCATCCCCAGTCCCGCGGCGAAGATCACTTGCAGGATCAGCAACGGCAGCAGCGCCAGTAACGCCATGCCGGGCAGTCGCCCGCTGATCAGCAGGAAGCCGAGGAACAGCCCCAGGATGATCGCGAAATTGATCCCGGCATTGAGCAGCACGATGACCGGCAGGCAGATGCGCGGGAAGCTGATTTTCTTCAGCAGGTTGGCGTTTTCCAGGAACATGCTCTGGCTGCGCGTCGTGATCTCGGCGAACAGACCCCAGGTCAGCAGGCCGGCGCACAGGTAGACGCTGTAGGCCAACCCGTCATCCACGCCCGGCAAGCGGGCGCGCATGATGGTGGAGAAGATCACCGTGTAGACCAGGATCATCGACAGCGGATTGAGCACGGTCCACAAGGCACCGAACAGCGAGTTGCGATAGCGCGCCTGAAACTCCCGTTTGACACTGCCGAGGATGAAACCCCGGTAACTCCACAGCGATTGGTAAAGGTTACGCAGCATTCAAACCGTCCTGCCGTATTGATCTTCGAAGCGGACGATGTCGTCCTCTCCCAGGTATTCGCCGCTTTGCACCTCGATGATCACCAGGTCGATCACGCCGGGATTCTCCAGGCGATGCTTGTGACCGGCAGCAATGAAGGTCGATTCGTTCTTGGCCACCAGGTGCGTGCCGGTGCCATTGTTGGTGACCTTGGCCATGCCTTCGACCACCACCCAGTGTTCATTGCGATGGTGGTGCATCTGCAACGACAACTTGGCGCCGGGCTTGACCACGATGCGTTTGATCTTGAAGCGCGGGCCTTCCTCGAGCACGGTGTAGGTGCCCCATGGCCGGCTGACCGTACGGTGCAGGCGATAGGCTTCGTGCTCTTTATCCTTGAGCTGCCTGGCCACCCGACGCACATCCTGGGCGCGGTCGGCGTGGGCCACCAGCACGGCGTCGGCGGTGTCGACGATGATCAGGTTATCCACGCCCACGGTCGCGACCAGACGGTTTTCGCTCTGGACGAAGTTGTTGTGGCTGTCGATGAATATCGACTCGCCGACGGTGCGATTGTTTTGTGCATCTGCCGGTACCAGCGCGGCCACCGCACCCCAGGAGCCGATATCGCTCCAGTCGAAACGGGCCGGCACGACGACCACCTTGTCGGAGCGTTCCATCAACGCGTAGTCGATGGAGATGTCCATGATTTCGCCAAACAGGGCCGGTGACAGTTCTTGTTGCACATCCCCGGCGTTTTCCACGGGAGCGCTGGCAGCCATGCAGGTCTGCGTCTGCTCCAGCAAGGCGGGAGCATGGATTTGCAGTTCGGCCAGTAGGCTGGCGACCGAGAAGCAGAACATCCCGGAGTTCCACAGGAAGTTGCCGCTTTCCACGTAATGAGTCGCGGTTTGCAGGTCGGGTTTTTCGACGAAGCGCCGCACGCTGGCAGCGCCTTTATCGTCCAGCGATGTGCCGGCTTCAATGTAGCCAAAACCGGTTTCCGGAGCGGTCGGCACCACCCCGAAGGTCACCAGGTGACCGCGCTTGGCCAATGTCACGGCATGCTCGACCGCGTCCTTCAGCGCCTCGACATTGACGATCAGATGGTCGGCAGGCATGACCAGCATGATCGCGTCGTCGCCATGCAGGGCCTGGAGGGAGAGGGCGGCAGCGGCAATGGCCGGCGCCGTATTGCGTCCCGTCGGCTCCAGCAGGAAGTGCCCGCGATGCCGGCCCAGGTGTGCGTCCCGAAAGTGATCCTTGCTCTGGAAGTAGTACTCGCGATTGGTCACCGTGACGATATCGCCCCAGCCGTCGAGCAGGTCCGCGGCCCGCTGATAGGTCTTGCCCAGCAGCGACTGGCCGTCGGGCAATGTCATGAAGGGTTTGGGATGGCCCTCACGCGACACCGGCCACAACCTTGTCCCGGCACCGCCGGAGAGAATCACGGGAATCAGCATGGCCTACTCCTTGGCGACGCGTTTCATGTCCGCATCCATCATCATGCGGATCAAGGCATCCAGATCGGTCTTGGGTTTCCAGCCCAGCACACGCTGGGCCTTGGCCGGGTTGCCGAGCAGCACTTCCACTTCGGCCGGGCGGAAGAACGCCGGGTCGATCTTCACGTAATCGCGGTAGTTCAGGCCCACATGATCGAAGGCGATCCGGCACATCTCGCGCACGGTGGTGGTCACGCCGGTGGCCACCACGAAGTCGTCGGGTTTGTCCTGTTGCAGCATCAGCCACATGGCTTCGACGTAATCCCCGGCAAAGCCCCAGTCGCGCTTGGCGTCGATGTTGCCCAGGCGCAGTTCCTGTTGTTTGCCCTGCTTGATCCGGGCGGCGGCGTCGGTGACTTTGCGCGTCACGAACTCGATGCCGCGCAGCGGTGATTCATGGTTGAACAGGATGCCGCTGCTAGCGTGCAGGTTGAAGCTTTCGCGGTAGTTAACGGTGATCCAGTGGCCGTACAACTTGGCCACGCCATAGGGGCTGCGCGGATAGAACGGTGTGTTCTCGTCCTGCCGTTCGGCCTGGATCAGGCCGAACATTTCGCTGGTGGACGCCTGGTAAAAACGCGTGTGCGCACTGAACTGACGAATCGCTTCGAGCAGGTGGGTAACGCCAAGACCGTCGACGATGCCGGTGGTCACCGGTTGATCCCAGGAGGCTGCGACAAAGCTTTGCGCGGCCAGGTTGTAGACCTCGTCCGGCGCCGACTTGATCACCGCGCGCTGCACTGAACAGGCATCGGCCATGTCGCCGTCCAGGTAGACGATGTCCGCCTCGACGCCCATCTCGCGCAGGCGCCAGCGCGAGTCGCTGCTGCGACGCGCCACCAGGCCGTGGACTTTGTAGCCCTTGTCGAGCAGCAGTTTGGCCAGATACGCGCCATCCTGGCCGGTGATACCTGTGATCAGTGCACTTTTAGTCATTCTTGTCGTACTCGCGTCTCCCAGTCGGACAGGATCGCCCGCAGGGATTGTTGTGTTGTGATTTCAGGCTTCCATTCGGTGGTCTGGACCAGCCTGGCAGGGCTGCCACACACCCGACGCTGATCCGCGCGGCGAAGTCGCGCAGGGTCCTGGACCAGTTGCAGGTCGACCTGGGCAAGATCTGCCAATTGCTCGATCAAACTGCGAATGCTCTGCTCGCGCCCCGAGCAAATGTTGTACACCTGCCCCGGTGTGCCTTTCTCCAGCAAAGCCAGGTAGGCCGAGACCACGTCCGCGACATCGAGGAAATCGCGCGTGACATCGATGTCCCCGACCTCCAGTCGTGGTGCTTGCAGGCCTTGCTTGATCCGGCAGATCTGACGGGCGGCGCTGGCAATGACGAAGCTGTCTTTCTGCCCGCTGCCGATGTGGTTGAACGGGCGGGCGACCAGTACCGGCCAGCCTTCGCTCATGCCCCATTGCAGACTCAGGAATTCTGCCGACAGTTTGCTCACGGCATAGGGATTGCGCGGGCAGGGTGGCTGCAATTCAGTGATGGGCAGATGCTCTTCGGTGACCTGGCCATAGACATCACCGGAGCTGACGTACAGAAACGTGCCGGTGAAGCCGCGCGCCTTGAGGGCTTGCAGCAGGTTCAGGGTGCCCAGCAGGTTGATGTTCAGGGTGCGCGCCGGATCACGAAAGGCCTCCGGGACGAAAGTCTGGCCGGCCAGGTGGATCACCGCATCGGGCATTTGCGGCCACAAGCTTTCGAGGCTGTCCGGCGCGGCGAGATCGTAGCGGCAAGGAGCCACCAGAAGTTCCCATTCCGAGGCATCAGCCTGCAAACGCGATTGGATGTGTTGTCCTACGAATCCGGTCAACCCCGTGACAAACAGACGCTTTTTCAAACAGCGACCCCTTGGTCATGCATTTCATCCAGTTTCCACAGTCTTCATGGAAAGGTTTCACGAGTCGATATGATCGCTCGAAAGACAGGTGAAATGTCTGTTGTAGTTGTTTGGTAGCCAATCTGTGCCATTTGTTCGGTAATTTCAACAAGTCCAAAAGTGACTGATCAGTTCTCCTCGGCGTAGCCTGATTTATTCTCGCCGGGCGGTTCACGAACCCTCAATGGATGTGTTTAGAATGCCCCTCGTCACGATGATCCAGGGTTCGGCAGCGTCGCTTCGAAACTGCGAGAAACTGACCACTAAAACAAGAACGAAGACGGGCAGCAAGACAATGGACGAGCGCCAGTGAACACTGACTCGAACCCTGTCCTCCCCGTCATAGCGTGAGGCTGCCGGAATGGCGGCGTCACCGTGGGGTGCCATGAATTTTATTCTTTACTCCGACGTCAACGACAGCTCCATCAGTCAGAGCCTCGGTCGTCCCGAATACAGTTACTACTTCGTGCTCAAGGCGTATCGACCGCTCTTTGAAAGCCTCGGGCCGGTGCATGTGGTGTCATCGGCCGCCGAGGTCGATCCGCTGTATCGGCAGTTGCAGCAGGCCGGTCAGGACTGCCTGTTCATTTCGTTCGCGCCACCGCACAAGACTCCCAGCGACTTGCAATGCCCGATGGTGTGCGTGGTCGCCTGGGAATTCGACACCATTCCCGCCGAGCACTGGGACAACGATCCGCGTCAAGACTGGAGCCAGACACTGGCACGTCTGGGACGGGTGATCACCTTGTCCACCCACACCGCCGAAGCCATCCGCCGGACCCTGGGCGACGACTTCCCGGTGCTGGTTTTGCCGACGCCTTTGTGGGAGCGCTTCGCCGACATTCGCCAGCAATATCCCGGTACGCCGGTGAACACGGGCGCCACGTTGCAGATCAAGGGTTGCATCCTGGACAGTCGCTCGATGGGGTTGTCCGCCGATGGTTTGATCGCGCCGATCATCGAGCAACCGCCGCAGGAAATCGTCGAACCTGAACCTGAACCTGAACCTGAACCTGAACCCGAAATCGAGCCTGAACCTGAACCTCCTGTGCCGCCGTTGACCCTGCGTCGACGCTTGTTCATAACCAGACATTACCTGCTGTTGTGGTATCGCGAAGCMGTTCGCGATCTGGTGCCGGATGCCGTTCGCCCATGGCTGGCCAGGTTTCGGAAACCTCAGCCGTTGCCGATCGAACCCGTCATCAGCGCAGCCTTCGTGCCGGATGAAGCTGCCATCAGCGCAGCCTCCGTGCCGGATGAACTTGCCATCAGCGAAGCCCCTGTGGCGGATGAACCTGTCGTCAGCGAAGCCTCCGCGCCGGACGAGCATCCACAAGCGGCTTTCCCCGACACCAGCCAAACGGTCGAAATCGAGGTCGATGGCGTCATCTACGTGAGCGTGTTCAACCCCGATGACGGGCGCAAGAACTGGCACTACCTGATCACGGCGTTCTGCTGGGCGCTGCGTGATGTGCAAGACGCCACGCTCGTGTTGAAGATGACCCAGAACGACCTGTCGACCTATTACGTCGAGCTCATCACCTTGCTGTCCCAGCTCTCGCCCTTCGCCTGTCGCGTGGTGGTCATGCACGGTTATCTGCAGGACGAGCAGTTCGCACGGCTCTATGGCGCGGCGAGTTACTACGTCAACGCTTCACGCTGCGAAGGCCTGTGCCTGCCGCTGATGGAGTTCATGTCCTGCGCGCGGCCGGTCATCGCCCCGAACCACACGGCGATGCGCGACTACATCGACGAGCGTGTGGCCTTCGTCGTCAAGTCCAGCCAGGAGCCAACGATCTGGCCGGAAGACGCGCGCATCCTGTACCGCACTTTGCGCCACCGTCCGGACTGGGGGTCGTTGAAAGTGGCTTATGAGAACAGCTACGCGATGGCAAAGAACCAGCCGGGCACCTGGCAGGACATGGCGGACGCGGCCAGCGAACGCATGCACCAGTACTGCAGCTTCGCCCCGGTGCAGCAGCGACTGGCGCTGTTCTTCAAACAGGAACCTGGCCGTGACGTCGTGCCGCTGGTTGCCGAAACGGGGACTGCATCGTGCTGATCATCATTCATTCGGAAACCAACAAGAGCAACATCCAGCAGAACCTGGGGCGGCCCGAGTACAGCTATTACTTCGTCCTCAAGGAATTCCGCCCGGTGCTCGAACGGCTGGGGCAGGTGATCGAGGTCAGCAACCCGGACGAGTTAGTCGATCGGCTGTATTTCGATTGCCTGAGCCGGGGCGAAGACTGTGTGTTCCTGTCCTTTTCTCCGCCGCATCGCACGCCGGTCCACTACGCGTGCCCGACGATTTCGGTGTTCGCCTGGGAGTTCAGCACCATTCCCACCGAGAGCTGGCAGGGCGAACCGCGGCATGACTGGCGGACGGTGCTGGGCGCCAGCGGGACGGCGATCACCCACTCCAGTTTTACCGTGAATGCCGTGCGCGATGTGATGGGCCCCGATTACCCGATCAGCGCGATTGCGGCGCCCGTCTGGGACCGTTTTGCCGCCCGTGGCGAGCTTCTGGACAAGCGTCCGGTCGTGGGCCCTACGCGCCTGAACCTGCGCGGGCTATTGATCGACAGTCGCACCACGGACTTGCGCCCCTACGGCCCCGAACGTTTGCGCGAAGGCACGCCGATTGCCTTCGACCAGCCGCCGCGCGACTGTGAGCTGTTGCTCGAGGGCGTGGTCTACACCTCAGTGTTCAATCCCTACGACGGACGCAAGAACTGGAAGGACATGATCAGTGCGTTCTGCACCGCCTTTCGCGACACGCCCGACGCGACCCTGGTGCTCAAGCTTACGCACCATGACATCGCCAACGCACTGAACGACATGCTGCACCACGTCTACAAGAATCAGTCCTATCAGTGCCGTATCGTGCTGATCCACGGCTATCTGTCCGACATCGACTATGAGCGCCTGGTCGAGGCCACCAGTTACGTCGTCAATTGTTCCTACGGCGAAGGGCAGTGCCTGCCGTTGATGGAATTCATGTCCTGCGGCAAGCCGGCGATTGCGCCGCTGAACACCGCCATGGCCGACTACATCGACCGTGACAACGCGTTTATCGTCGAAGGCACCGACGAACTGACATCCTGGCCCCACGATCCTCGAGCAGCGTATCGTACCCTGCGTTACATCACGGATTGGGACTCGCTGTGTACGGCCTTTTCCGCCAGCCATGACGTCGCCAGACAGGACGTCGAGCGCTATCAACGGATGTCGGCCCATGCCGTGCGCAGCCTGCAGGGATTCTGCAGCCAGGCCGTTGCCGAGCAGCGCCTGAAGGCGGTGTTCGAGCAGTTGCTGGAACGGCGTGAAGCAAACTGCGCACAAGCGTCGAGCACATGATTCGGCGCCTGCTTGCGAAGTTGCGGCCCGCATCGGTAGAGGTCGCCCCACCAGAAACGCGGGTCTCGCCCAGGGATATCGGTTTGTACGATGCTCTGCTCGACGGCTGGTTTCTCGGCGACAGCGGCGAATTGCTCAAAGGGTTTGCCATTACCGCCGACGACACTTTGCTGGATGTCGGTTGTGGCGAAGGCGTGGCTACCTTGTTTGCGGTGCGTCAAGGCGCTTCGGTGATCTTCACCGACAGTGAGTACGACAAGGTCCGCGATCTTGCCCGGCAAGTGGCAGCGCAATCGGACAAACCGAATCTGGGGCTGGTCAGCAACAGTTTGCCGCTGCCATTGGCCGACGGCTGTGCCAGCAAAGTCGTGTGCATGGAAGTTCTCGAACACATCGATCAACCAGAACCCTTCATGGCCGAACTCGTGCGTATGGGCCGCCCCGGCGCGCTGTACCTGCTGAGCGTGCCGTCCCCGGTGGGCGAGCATTTGCAGAAAGGCATCGCCCCGGCCAGCTATTTTCAATCGCCCAATCACGTGCAGATTTTCAGCCCGGAGCGATTCGCCGCGCTGGTGGAAGACGCGGGCCTGGTCATCGAGCATCGCCAGGCCACCGGTTTTTTCTGGGTCATGGGCATGATTTTTTTCTGGGCCAGTGAGCGGGCTGCCGGACGGGATCTGGGTGGTGCGGTTCGCGACCGGATTCAGGCGCCGTATCCGCCGCTGATGGAGAGCTGGGCGAAAACCTGGCAGGACTTGCTGGCCCAGCCCGACGGGTTGGCGATCAAGCAGATGCTGGATCAGTTCATGCCCAAGAGCCAGGTGATCATTGCCCGTAAACCTCATGTCCAGGAGGGCGCATGAGCAACGAAAAACGGATCATGGACATCGAGTTGCTGCGCGGCATTGCGGTGCTCGGCGTGCTGTTTCATCACCTGCAGGACAGCCTGTTCGCGGCGGCTGTGCCGTTGCTGCAGAGCATCACGCTGTACAGCCAGCCGTGGTGGGGCGTGGATCTGTTTTTCGCGATCTCGGGTTTCGTCATTGCCCGCAGCCTGATCCCGGCCTTGCGCCGCTGCACAACTCGCCAGGAATACTGGCAACAGACACGCAATTTCTGGTTGCGCCGGGCCTTTCGTTTGCTGCCTTCGGCCTGGTTATGGCTGGCGCTGATGTTGCTGGCGTGTCTTTTTCTCAACCGCTCCGGCGCGTTTGGCACGCTGCACGCGAACCTTCAGGCGACCCTGGCCGGCATCGCGCAGTACGCCAATTTCCGCTTTGCCGACAGTTTTTATCGCTACGAGTACGGCACCAGTTTCGTGTACTGGAGCCTGTCGCTGGAAGAGCAGTTCTACCTGCTGTTTCCGCTGCTGATCGTGCTGTTGCGCAAACACCTGGTGTGGGCTTTGCTGGCGTTGGTGGCGCTGCAATTGTTGACCTTGCGCACGCCGATCCTGATGGTGGTGCGCACCGACGCGCTGGCCCTTGGCGTGCTGTTGGCGATGTGGAGCGTGCAGCCTTCGTACCGGCGCCGGGAGCCAAAATTCCTGCGCCGTCCATGGGCGGGTGTTGCCGCACTGATCGCGGTATCGCTGTTGCTCAGCTTCATGGCAACGGATCGTTTCACCTTCACGTCTTACCGGATCGGCGTGATTGCGCTGTTGTGTGCGCTGCTGGTGTGGATCGCTTCTTACAACCGCGATTACCTGTTGCCGCGCGGCGTGTTCAAAAATCTGATGACGTGGGTCGGCAGCCGTTCCTACGGGATTTACCTGATCCATATCCCGGCCTACTTGCTGGTTCGTGAATTCGTTTTCCGTTTACAGGCTGCCGGGCTGCCCAGTCCCGCTGGCCATCCGATTCTGATGTTGCTGATGGCTGGCGGCCTGATCGTGCTGCTGAGCGAACTCAACTATCGCTTCATCGAAATGCCCATGCGCAACCGCGGCGCCTCGCTGGTCAAACGCCTGGGCACCTCCCGAACAGCCGTCCCTTCCTCTGGAGCAACCTCATGCTGAGCCTTTTGAAGAAACTCACGGCGGGCACACCCGCGCCTGTTCAGCCAGAGACACCGCCCGCGGCGCCGGTGGCGGAAAAAGTCGACCCCTACATGCTCGGCCTGCACGATGCGATGCTCAGTGGCTGGTTCAATCAACAGACCGGCGAACTGTTCACCGGCTTCCCGGTGACCCCCGAGGACACACTGCTGGATGTCGGCTGTGGCGACGGCGGCAACGTGCATTTCTGCGGGATGCGCGGCGCGAAGATCATCGTCGCCGACATCGACGCCGCCAAGGTCGAAGCGACCCGCCAGCGCCTGACCGATACACCGGCCCGCGACGTCGAATGCCATGTCACCGACTGCAACCCGCTGCCGATTGCCGACGCGACCGCCACCCGGGTGGTGTCCACCGAGGTCATCGAGCACGTGGACGATCCGGCCCAATTCCTCGCAGAGCTGGTGCGCGTCGGCAAACCGGGCGCGTTGTATCTGCTGAGCGTCCCGCATCCCAGCTCCGAAGACCTGCAGAAAGATATCGCGGCGGCGGAGTATTTCCAGAAGCCCAACCACATTCGCATCGTCAGCGAAGAGCAGTTCAAGGCCATGGTCAGCGATGCCGGCCTGGAAGTGATCAGCCACAGCCAGTACGGATTCTACTGGTCGATGTGGATGCTGTTGTTCTGGGAAGCCAAGGTCGACTTCAGCAGCCCGGACCATCCGTTGCTCAACCACTGGGCGCAAACCTGGCAGGCGATCCTGGCCTCGCCACGGGGTGCACAGATCAAGCAGGCGCTGGATGCCGTGGTGGCGAAAAGTCAGGTGATCATTGCGCGTAAACCCTGATTAGCAATGCTCGCCCGGGCGAGGCCGCGAACTCAAGCCTGATTGCCCGGGTACACCCGCATAGCCCTTGCCCATTACTGGCTGGAGCGAACGGCCCCGCCATCGATCAACAGGTTCTGCCCGGTCAGGTAGCCCGCATGGCTGCTGCAAACGAAGGCACAAAGGGCACCGAACTCCTCGGCTGAGCCGAAGCGTCTGGCAGGAATTTCACTACGGCATTGGTCAAGGAATGCCTCACTGTCTTGCCCAGACTCTTCAGCAGCAGCGACCAGGTTGTCACGCAGTCGATCGGTGTCGAATGAGCCCGGTTGCAGGTTGTTGATCGTCACATTACGGCTGGCAATGTTTTCCTGCCGGGCAAGTCCTGCGATAAACCCCGTCAGACCACTGCGCGCACCATTGGACAGACCCAGGCTATCGATAGGGGACTTCACGGCACTCGACGTGATGTTGATGATCCGGCCAAATCCGCGTGCCGCCATACCGTCTACCGTTGCCTTGATCAGCTCGATAGGGGTCAGCATGTTGGCATCCAGCGCCTTGAGCCAGGCATCGCGATTCCATTCGCGGAAATCCCCGGGGGGAGGGCCTCCAGCATTGTTGATCAGGATATCGAAACGCTCATGGGCCATTAGCGCTGCCGCCCGGCCCTCGGGCGTCGAAATGTCTCCGGCTACGGCGATGACGGTCACTTGAGGATTTATCGCTCTGAGTTGAAGGGCTGTTTCATTCAGCGTCTGTTCGCCGCGTGCGGTGATCACCACGTTCACGCCTTCCTGGACGAGTGCCTGTGCACAGGCTTTGCCCAGACCTTTGCTGGCGGCGCATACCAGCGCCCAGCGTCCTGCTATTCCAAGATTCATGCGGGTTTACCTGAAAGAAGGAAGCTCAAAGAATGTGATTGCCTGTTCATGCATGATCCAGCGTTGCAGACAGGCTTGGCGATCGGGCACTGATTCCCATGAAGCGCCGCACTCGTTCTCCTTTGGCATCGCATCGTATGGTTTCAGGTGCGGCATCCAGTTGGATATTACCGTTCTCCATGAACACGACCCGGTCGGATATCGACATGGCAAAGTCCATTTCGTGGGTCACGATCAGCATGGTCATGCCTTCTTTCGCCAGGTCGCGGATCACGTTCAGCACGTCGTTGACCAGTTCCGGGTCGAGGGCCGAGGTCGGCTCGTCGAACAGCATGATCTGCGGCTCCATCGCCAGGGCCCGGGCGATCGCCACGCGCTGCTGTTGCCCACCGGAGAGCTGGTGCGGGTACTTGTGGGCATGGGCCAGCAGGCCGACCTTGTCCAGTAGCGCATAGGCACGATGTTCACTCAGCTCGCCCGGCTGGCCGTGGTAACGCGGTGCCAGTGTGACGTTGTCGAGAATGGTGCGGTGCGGGAACAGGTTGAAGTTCTGGAACACCATGCCGATGTGCCGCACGCCTTTGCGCAGGCGGGAGCCGTTGGGTTTGTCCGAAGCCTCGATGAATTTTTCGCCGAACAACAGAATGTCGCCGGTATCTATGGTTTCCAGGCCGTTGACCGTGCGGATCAGCGACGTCTTGCCGGAGCCGGATGGCCCGATGATCGAGACCACCTGGCCGCATTCGACATTCAGGTCGATACCCAGCAGCACCTTGTGCGTGCCATAGCTCTTCTGGATGTTCTTCAGTTGCAGGATGGGCGCCGCGTTGTTGCCCGCTGCCTTGCGCGCAGTGTCGGGCAACGCTTCGGCACTGGCCTTGAACCTGGCGATGGTGGCCTCGTCCAGCGTGTGCGGCTTGCGGAAGTTCAGGTCCAGGTAGCGCTCCAGGCGCTGCAGGAAATAGCCGAACACGGTGACGATCAACACGTAGTAGACGCCTACCGCCGCCAGGGTTTCCATGACCAGGAAGTTGGTGGCATAGAGGCGTTGGCCGACCGTGAGGATTTCGGTCAGGGAGATGACCGAGACCAGTGAGGTCAGCTTGACCACCGTGATGTATTCATTGATCAGGGTCGGCAGCGAAATACGGAAAGCCTGGGGGATCACGATCAGGCGTTGCATGCCGAACAGGCCGACACCCAGCGCGCGCCCGGCTTCTTTCTGGCCCTTGGCCACGGAGATCAGGCCGCCACGATGGATTTCCGCCATGTACGCAGCTTCGGTGACCACCAGGGCCAGCAGGCCTGCGTAGAAGGGGTTGGACAGAATCGGTCCGCTACCGGGAAACAATTGCGGCAGGTTGTAGACGAACACCACCAGCACCAGCAACGGGATGCTGCGGAAGAACCAGATGTAGACCGCTGCGGGAATGCGCAGCAAGGGCGATTGGGACAGCTTGGCCGTAGCCAGGACAAAACCCAGCAGCATGCCGATGAACCAGGCCAGGGCACTGAGCTGGACCACCGTGACGCAGGCCTTCCAGAAGTCCGGCAGGGAGAACAGGGAGAAGAAATACGACCAGTCGAATTGCATGGGGCACCTCGATCTGCCGCCCCGGTGCAGGGGAGGCAGATGACCAGACTACAAGGGCAGGTTCTTAGTTGGCAGTCGGTTCTTCCAAACCATATTTCTTGAGGATCGCGGCGTATTCACCGCTCTTTTTGCTCGCCTCGAAGGCTTTTTGCATGGCCAGGAAGGTTTCGTCGTTACCTTTCTTGACGAAGATGCCCAGGGTTTGCTGATAAATCGGATGCTCAGTGGTGATCACGACCCGGCCATTGGTCTTTTCCGCGATCATTTTTGCCGCGCCGGCGATTTCGACCTGGGCCTGAATGTTTTTGGACAACAGCGCCTGGGTCACTTCGGGTGCCGAGGGGTATTCGCTGACGGTGATCGCGCCTTTGTTGTTCGGCACACAGTATTCATCGGACAGCTTCCGGAATTCCTTGACCCAGGTAGTACCCTGTTCCAGGCCCAGTTTCAAGCCGCACAGGTCTTCAGGCTTCTTCGCATTGATCTCGCTGCCCTTGGGCACCATGACCGCGGCCCCAGTATTGGCATAAGCGATGGTCTGGGCCTGAGTCTGGCGTTCCGGTGTGATGTACATGCCGGAGATGATTGCATCGTACTTGCCGGAGTTCAGGCCGAGGATCAGGCTCGGGAACTTGGTGTCGACGAACTCCACCTTGGCGTTCATGTGCTTGGCCAGCTCCGTTGCCAGCTCGGGGTCCGAGCCCACCACGTTCTTGTCCTTGTCGTAGGACTCGAAAGGAGGGTAGGTGATTTCCATGCCGACCTTGAACGTGTCTGCCGCGGCCATGCTCACCGAGGCACCGAACATGCCGGCTGCCAATACAGCCAGGCTCAAAAGGGTTGTTTTATTGTTTTTCATTATTTAATGACTCCGGCGTAGGTAGGGGGGTAGCTGAAAATTTCAATCAGGACGGTTGCGCCTGATTTTTCAAATGTCCGAAACTGGCGGGCTTGCGTGCCTTGCCTGGCAGTTGAACTTCCCCGTTGGCCACCCTCTGGCGCAGATACTGATAGGTCTGCAGCGCCTGGCCATACATGTGTTCGCCGATCGTGATCTCTTCGTAGTCGTTGCCTGCCTGGGCGAACCCGGGCAGCGGCTTGATCTGGGTGTGATAGTCGCAGGCATAAAACAGTGGAAAGGAATAGCGCTCCTCCTTCACGCTGCGCACCCGGTGCGCAGTGGCAACGAAAGCGCCAGCCGTCATCACTTCCAGCATGTCGCCGATGTTGACGACAAAGGCATCGGCCATCGGTGGTGCATCGATCCATTGGCCAAGATTGTTCATCACCTCGAGGCCCGGTTTGTCGGCCAAAAGGATGGTGAAGCACTCGTAATCAGTATGAGCGCCAAGACCCGGTGCGTCATGGGCGGCACCGTCGAAGGGGTAGTGGATCAGGCGTAGCTTGGACGGCGGACGGGTGACCAGGCTGTCGAAATAGTTTTCTTCCAGGCCCAGGGTCAGGGCGAAGCCGCCGAACAGGCGCCGGCCCAAGGCGAAGATGGCTGCATAGTAGGCCTGTACCGACGCCTTGAAGCCTGACAGCTGCGGCCAGTCGTTGGGCCCCAGCAACGGGGTGTTGGCCAGCACCAGCGGGTCATCGGCCGGGACTTCGAAGCCGACGTCGAAGGCTTCCTTGTGGTCCGGCTTACCTTTGGAATAGACCTCTTCGCCTTCGGGTACAAAGCCCTTGTGGGTTTGTGAGGTGCCGATGTAGTGACGCATCTTGGCGTCCAGGGGCTGGTCGAAAAAGTCTTTGGCCGCCTGGCGCAGGTTGGCGATCAGTTGCGGGTCGATGCCGTGATCGGTGATATAGAGGAACCCGACCTCGCTGGCGGCGCGCCCCAATTGTTCGGCCACGGCCAGGCGGTGTTCCAGTTCAATGCTGAACAGACCGGCGATGTTGACCACCGGAATGCTGTTGAAGTTGGCTTTGTGTATGTCAGTGCTGGCGCTGTTGTTTTTATTGTCAGGCATGACGCATCGGCTCCCTAAGGATGGCTTGAGTGGCTGAAACGCTCGAAGTGTTCGCGCTCGGTCTGGCCCATCCACACGTTCAATGACCACAGGTCGGCGACCGGGACATTGGTGAAGGGCAAATGATGCAGGTAGCCGTCGGCGCCGAATTCCGGGGTCAGGGTGCTGACCTGGTAACCGCGGGCTTGCTGCGAGCGCCAGATGCTTTCCCAGTGCTGCTGATGGAACGCCAGTTCTTTTGCATATTCGGGCGCCGCCGGGTGCGGAACCTGCGGGCCCTGGTCGTAACCGACCCGGGCCTGGACATGGTGAACCCGCTCGATGAAAGCGCTCAGGTCATCGGCCGGGTCATTCAACAGGCGCTCGCAAGTCACGACCCAGTGGCTGATGTCACTGGTGAACAACAAGTCGGGCAGTTGGCGGATCAACTCCAGGGTCACCCAAGGGTTGAACAGCGACCGCGAGCGGTGGGTCTCGAAACTGCAGACCTGGCCGTGCTTGCGCGCCAGATCCAGCGCCTGGCCAAAAAATTCCACTTGTTGTGGCAAGGACCAGCGGTCATTGCCCGCCAGCACGTTGACGAAGCGTGGGCCGAGTTCGGCAGCCCAGGCGAGTTTCTGATCGAGGTCATTGAGGTGAACGGCAGGCGTTGCCGACTGGTCCGGCAGCACGTCGTACGCGGTGAAGACGGTGCTGATATAGCCCAGGCGATTGGCCTGGAGAAAAGCGCCGAACTCGGCCCGTTCACGGGCGTCCAGTGGCAGGCGTGCTTCCATGCCATCGAAGCCCGCGTGCAGCAACTCCTCGAGCGCCTGAGCCTTGCTGGCGGTATAGCCCCACAGCGTGCGGAAAATTTCCAGCTTCATCGGTGATCCTCAAAAATCCCAGGGCCTGCTGCAAAAGCACTTCGACGGCGCCAGGCTGCCAAGCGCCTGGTTCGTTGTGGAGTCGATGTTAGACACAGGCCGCGCACAGAAAGAATCTGAAAGTTCAAATGAATACTTCAGACTTTCACTAACCAATAGCTAGCTATTTAACTCGCTTGCCAGGAGGGATTTTATGGGCGAGAACGTGTCTGCGTTGGCTATTAGCGAGAGATGCCATTGTTACGGCATCATTTTGAAGAGTCCCAAGCGACACCCGGGCTGCTGCTGGGCCGCTTTCTGCCGATTCTGTTGAAAAAGTCGGCCTGCCCAAACTGCCTGACCATTGACTGGTGAAAACGCCTTGCCTCGATCTTTCCCCATAAATGAGAGAGGAAAATTCGTCAGCACTCAGCCAGAACAAATGTTCATTAACCTGGGCGAACTGCAAGAAGCACTGAGAGGTGGAGCGGATTTAATCATGTTCGACGAACTGAGTCTGGATGACATGCGTGAAGGCGTTCGACTCAACAACGGACAGGCCCGGCTTGAGGCCAGCGGCGGAATCAATGAAAGTACATTGGTAGCTATCGCAGATACCGGGGTTGACTACATATCAATGGGTGCGCTAACTAAAAATATAAAAGCCATAGACTTATCTATGCGCTTGAGCCTTTAAATATCAGGCAATACTCTGCCGAGCCCTGCCTATGCCTCCGGTTGTCTGTCCGTTATCCGAGAGGTCTTGAAACGCAGGGGCCGCTCAATCAGTCCGCAGCGCTGGCAACCAGTGCTCCGCTCACCAGCAGACCAGATGTCTCTCGATCAACCTTGCCACTTCGGCTGCGTGAGTAAAACCCAGACTGTGGTCGGCGCCAGGGAAAACGTGTAGTTCAGCGCGGGGTAACAGTTGAGCAAGGCGTTGGCCGACGCGAACGGGGCTGATCGGATCAGAGTCTCCCCAGAGGAGCAGGACTGGCATGCGMAACTCGACCAACCGGAGCGTGAGGTCGGTGTGGTCGTCGAGAAACCAACTCGGCAGTGTCGGGTTGGCGGCAGCAAAATCCGGGCGCCAGTCATGCGCGCCCAGAGCAGACATATCCACCCCGCCAGAGGTGACGGTCAGCGTCAGGTGCGTGATCAGTTCAGGGCGTTCAAGCGCTGCAAGCACCGCGACTATACCGCCCATGGACTGCGCCACCAGCGCTGTGGGTCGGTCGATCTCGGCCAGCACGCGAGCCACCAGATCATCCATGCCGGTCACGCCAGGCAAGGGCGGAGTGTCTCCAAAGCCGGGCCAGCCGATATGGACCTGCTGCGCCGGGTGGGCCAGGCGCTCAGCAACCGGAAGCCAAAACCGGGTGTTACCCGAGGCTCCGGGCAGGAAGAGGAGTTTGGCGGGGGATGCGATCACAGGTTCGGTCCTTGAAGGTGCGATTGAAAGAGTCAGCAGAACAGGGCCCTTACCCTGGAATGCCAATGGCAGTTTGTTCTAGATCGATGGCGACTCAGATCTGCGCCAGCAGTTGCCCAAATGCATGGGCCGCAGGCGTCTTTCCTGTGACACTCCATATCAGTCTGAAATCAGCCTCCGGCAGCGGTGGCAGGCCATATTGACCATCAATTACCACCATACCGGGTTCCAGATCTCCCAGCGGTAGCGCGGTGACGGCAAGCCCCGCCAATACCGCCGCCCGCAATCCTTGTTGACTTGGAGAGGTAAAGGCGACCCGCCAATTCACGGTGGAACTCGCCAATGCCTCTACGGCCACCTGGCGGTGTACGCAGGGCGCTGGTGCAAACGCCAGTGGCAAAGGGCAATCGCCGGTAAAGTCGAAACTCTGCGCCGCGGCCCAGACAAACCGGGTTTCGCGCAGCACGGTACCGCCAACCTGACTGCCCGGCAATGCCATGATCACGGCCAGATCGAGCCCATCGGCATCGACCAGCGCGCGCAGGTCTAGGTAGGTGCCGACGGTTACATCAAGACGTACGGCGGGAAATTGTCTGGCGAACCGAGTCAGTAACGGCGGCAGGCCATCGCCGATAAAGTTTTCTGGCACACCGAAGCGCACGGCCCCGGATACCGATGACGCTTCGAAACGCCGGGAGAGGGCGTCTTGTGCTCTGAGGACGTGTTCGGCATGGCGCAGAAAATCTTCGCCATCTTCTGTCAGCGTCAACCGTCGGGTGGTGCGCACCAGTAGCGCGGTACCGGCCTGTTCTTCCAAACGCCGGATCTGATGACTGATTGCTGACTGGCTCAAATGCTGCCGCTCTGCGGCACGAGTGAAACTACCGGTCTCCTTGATCGCGACAAAGGCACGCAACAGCGCTGGGTCGAAGTCCATTTAGTCGACTCATGATGAATATTAATAAAACTTACGAAATTAAATCATTTCTGTCATTTTTTTATTACTTCCAGAATGCGGCCGGTCACTTGGAGTTATGTCTGGTGACGCTGGTCAGGCAATCGCACCAACTCCCCTTGGGGCGGCCTTGCCAGTGCCCATCAACTTGATCTGGAAGATCACGATGCCGTTCTCTTCTTCGCAAAAAGATGTTTTCACAATAGCCGCCGTTTGTTTGGCCTCGCTGATGTTCGGCCTGGAAATCTCGAGCGTGCCGGCCATCCTGCCGACGCTTGAATCGGTTCTGCACAGCGATTTCAACGATATGCAGTGGATCATGAATGCCTACACCATCGCCTGCACCATGGTGCTGATGGCCACCGGCACACTGGCGGATCGGTATGGGCGCAAGCGAGTGTTTGTCATTAGCCTGGTGCTTTTTGGCATTACCTCACTGGCCTGTGGATGGGCGCAAAGCGCCAGCGTGTTGATCGCCAGCCGATTTCTGCAAGGCATGTCCGGTGGTGCCATGCTGATCTGTCAGGTGGCAGTGCTGTCTCACCGATTCCAGTCGGGAACTGCGCGCGGTAAAGCGTTCAGTGCCTGGGGGATCGTGTTCGGCATCGGTCTGGGGTTCGGCCCGATTATCGGCGCCGCTATCGTGGCGCTGTCGAGTTGGGAGTGGGTGTTCCTGGTGCATGCGCCCATTGCCGTGCTCGCGCTGGTGCTGGTGATCGCCGGTGTCGATGAATCACGCGACCCGCAGCGCCGCAGGCTGGATGTGTTGGGCATTATCTCGTTATCGCTGGCAGTGTTAGGCCTTTCCTGGTTCATCACTCAGGGCGCGGGAGTGGGTTTCTCCAGCGGTTCGGCCATCACCAGCCTGATTGTGGCAATGGTCAGCTTCATCGTCTTTGTCGTCGCCCAGCGACGCTATGCCGATCCCATGTTCGATTTCTCGGTGTTCCGTATCCGCCGCTTCTCGGGTGCTTTGCTAGGGTCGGCAGGCATGAACTTCAGCTTCTGGCCCTTCATGATCTACCTGCCTCTGTACTTTCAAAATAGTCTGGGCTACGCCAGTATCGGCACCGGTCTGGCACTACTGGCTTATACGCTGCCGACGCTGATAGTCCCCCCGTTAGGCGAACGGCTGGCGCTGCGCTATCGACCTGACGTGGTGATTCCCGCGGGCTTGTTCACCATAGGTCTGGGGTTTCTGCTGATGAAATGGGGCAGCAGTGTCACGCATGCCAGCTGGCTGACGATGCTTCCAGGCTGCCTGATCGCCGGGATCGGACTGGGGCTGACCAACACGCCTGTTACCAATACCACCACCGGGTCGGTGCCCAGTGAGCGTGCTGGCATGGCATCGGGCATCGATATCAGCGCTCGTATGATCAGCCTTGCAATCAATATCGCGCTGATGGGATTCATCTTGGTGGAAGGCATCCTGTCTTCCCTGCGTAACCAGTTATCTGGCTCGCCCGATGAAGTGCAATTGAGGTTGCTGGCGGAGAACATTTCAGCCGGTAACTCCGTGGTGTTGGGGCAGACCGGCCAGGGCACTACGGTTACGCTCGATGTCGCCAACACAGCTTTGGCGCATGGGTTTGGCTGGGTGATGCTGTATGGCGGCATTGCTGCGTGGGTGCTTGTGGCGGCGAGCTGGGTGGTCTTTCGTTCGAGCAAAGCCGTGCATGCTCAGCAGTGACTGTCATCCGAAGGACTGCTCTTGGCCGATTCTGTTGAAAAAGTCAGCCATGGTTTGCGCATCAGAAAAGTACGCGTCCGAGGTTGAAATCTTTACTTTTGGCAGAGGCTTCCGGACTCGGATTTCACGTAGCAGCGTGCAAAAAAGGCGTTTTCACCAGTCAATGGTCAGGCAGTTTGGGCAGACCGACTTTTTCAACAGAATCGGCCGTTTTCTGCCAGTCATGAAGGGCTACATGCGACCTAAAGCTGTCGGTCGTACAGGATTTACAATCGGAGGCTCAGATGAACTGCCCGGTAGCCTTCAAGACGGTGCATCCAAGGCGGCCACGTCGAACAGGCAATTCAATCGCGACCTGAGCAAACACGGCTAGGCGCGGGCACGCCGGTATAGTCGACTCTATTGCCTACCGTATTTCCCGGAGCCTCCATCCAGTGTCTGACTTGCTGAGCAACGCCGCCTACACAAAACGCTTCGACCTGGTACTCGCCTACATCGACGCCAATCTCGAGGGTGACTTGTCCGTGAAGACGTTGAGCCAAGTCGCGAATTTTTCGGCGTTTCACTTCCATCGACAATTCACCGCGTTCGTGGGCGTGCCTGTTTCACGTTATGTACAACTGATGCGACTACGACGCGCGGCGCATTGCTTGTCTTCCCTCGCGGATTACTCGGTGCTGGACGCCGCTTTCGGTGCGGGTTTCGAAAGCCCCGAAGCATTTTCCAGGGCGTTCAGGCGGGCGTTCGGTATGACGCCGAGTGCATTCAGGAAGCAGCCGAATTGGCAGGTCTGGAGTGCGGTGTTCACCATCCCTCATTTTTCCAGGAGCATCATCATGCAGATACGAATTGTGGAGTTTCGCGAAGTCAGGGTTGCAGCATTAGAGCATTGCGGAGCGCCCGGGCTCATTAATGAGAGCGTGCGTAAATTTATCGAATGGCGCATGCAGAGCGGACAGTCGCCGGTGGCATCAAGTCGCAGCTTTGGTATTCCTTTCGGCAACCCCGATACGACCCCGGCCGAAGAGTTCCGGTTTGCAATCTGCGGCGAGATTCACGAGACGGTAGCAGCGAATGAGTTCGGCGTAACCGAGAGGGTTATCCCTGGCGGGCGCTGCGTCGTGGTGCGTCACGTGGGCTCGACGGATCACATCGGCGAATCGATCTATCCGATCTATCGTGACTGGCTCCCTACCAGCGGCGAGGAGCTTCGAGACCAGCCGCTGTTCTTCGATTATCTAAGCATTTCCCCCGAGACACCGCAGGATCAATGGCAGACCGATATTTATGTGCCTTTGCAATAGCGGACAGGTCGCTGCTGGTTTGAAACGATCGTCGTTGAGTTCATCGTTGTAAGCTGCCTCTCGCCAAGGGGCAGCTATTGGCCGGTTTTTGCCTGTCGCGAAG
>NZ_JBFULI010000068.1:0-27383 GCF_056400405.1 Pseudomonas sp. P5_B3
TTCGTTGACGACCTTCGCGAGCGAGCTCGCTCCTACAGATGTTAAAGTCGTTTCTCGATTTTGCATTTCCAAGGAAGCCTTTATGCCGGACGCGACGTCCCTCAGTGCTGGTTTTATGGTGGTTCACGGCAACCGCCTGGACGAGTTGCGCAGCCTGGTGGTCAGCTGGATGCGGCGCTACCCGCTGGCTCCCCTGGAGAATGAAATCGCGTTGGTGCAAAGCAATGGCATTGCCCAATGGCTGAAGCTGGCACTGGCGGAAGATTCTGAAGAAGACGACATGGGAGGCTGCGGCATCGCTGCCGCCATTGACGTGCAGTTGCCCGGTAGTTTCATGTGGCAGCTCTATCGCATGGTCCTTGGCCGCGACGAAATTCCGGTCAAGTCCCTGCTCGATAAAGCCCCGCTGACCTGGCGTCTGATGCGCCTGCTGCCGCAATTGATCAACCAACCGCACTTCGAGCCGTTGCAGCGTTTCCTGACCCATGACACCGATCTGCGCAAACGCTATCAATTGGCCGAGCGTCTGGCGGATCTGTTCGACCAATACCAGGTGTACCGAGCCGACTGGCTGGAAGACTGGGCAGAAGGCCGACATCAAACAAGAAACGCCAGGGGCGAAGCCAAACCCTTGACCCCGGCCAATTGCTGGCAGGCAGAGTTATGGCGCGCACTCTTGCTGGATGTGGGGGCAGAAGGCATGGCGCAAAGCCGTGCCGGCGTCCATCAGCGATTTGTCGAGCGTATCAACCATCTCGAAACAGCCCCCAAGGGATTACCCTCGCGAGTGATCGTTTTCGGGATTTCTTCCTTGCCTGCTCAAGCCCTGGAAGCACTGGCGGGACTGGCACGATTCAGCCAGGTTTTGCTGTGCGTACACAATCCCTGTCGTCACCATTGGGCGGACATCGTCGCCGATAAAGACCTATTGCGGCATCAATACAAGCGTCAGGCCCGCAAGAGCGGCATGCCGGTAGTGATCGATCCGCAAACCCTGCATCAGCATGCTCACCCGCTGCTGGCCGCGTGGGGCAAGCAGGGGCGGGACTATATCAACCTGCTCGACAGTTATGACGATCCCAACAGCTATCGTTCGGCATTCCGCGACGGGCGTATCGACCTGTTCAGTGACGGTCAGCCGCTGAACGTGCTCAACCAKTTGCAGGATGACATCCTCGAACTGCGCCCTCTCAACGAGACTCGGGAGCGTTGGCCGGCTATCGATCTTGAGCAGGACGAATCGATCCGTTTTCACATCGCCCATAGCGCCCAGCGAGAAGTCGAGATCCTCCACGATCAACTGCTCGCGCGCTTCAGCGCCGACCCGAAATTACGGCCCCGGGACATCATCGTGATGGTGCCGGACATCGACAGCTACGCACCGCATATTCGTGCCGTGTTTGGTCAGCTTGACCGCCAGGATCCGCGCTTCATTCCATTTACCCTGGCTGACCAGGGCCAGCGTGGTCGCGATCCATTGCTGATTGCTGTCGAGCACCTGCTAAAGCTGCCTGACAGCCGATTCCCCGTCAGTGAGATTCTCGATCTGCTGGACGTCCCCGCATTGCGCGCACGCTTTGGTGTCGAGGAGCCTGACCTGCCGACGCTGCACCGCTGGATCGAAGGCGCCGGCATTCGCTGGGGCATGAATGCCGAGCAACGTGCCGGGCTCGGGCTACCGAATGAGTTGGAGCAAAACAGCTGGCGTTTCGGCTTGCGACGGATGTTGCTCGGTTATGCCGTTGGCAGCGCCGATGCTTATGAGGGTATCGAACCCTACGACGAAATCGGTGGTCTGGACGCCGCGCTCATTGGTCCATTGGTTGCGTTGCTGGATGCGCTGGAAGTGGCTCACCACGAACTTTCTCAGCCTGCATCGCCGGGGCAATGGGGCTTGCGCTTGCAGGCGTTGGTGCAGTTGTTCTTCCTTGCCAGTAACGAACACGATGACTACTTGCTGGCTCAGCTCGAAGAGCTGCGTGAGACCTGGCTCGAGACCTGCGAATCCGTCGGGTTGCAGGACGAATTGCCGCTGACCGTAGTTCGCGAAGCCTGGCTGGCAGGTCTGGATCAGGGCCGTTTGTCCCAACGCTTTCTGGCCGGAGCGGTCAACTTCTGCACCTTGATGCCCATGCGCGCCATCCCGTTCAAACTTGTGTGCCTGTTGGGCATGAATGATGGCGATTACCCGCGCGCGCAACCGCCGCTGGATTTCGATCTGATGGGCAGTGATTACCGTCCCGGTGACCGCTCCCGGCGCGAAGATGACCGCTACCTGCTACTGGAAGCCTTGTTGTCGGCACGGGACCAGCTCTACATCAGTTGGGTGGGCCGCAGCATCCGCGATAACAGCGAGAGGCCTGCGTCGGTGCTGATCGGCCAGTTACGCGACCACTTGGCCAGCGGTTGGCGATTGTCTCAAAGCGACAATGACCTGCTGGAGGCCATGACCCGGGAACACCCGTTGCAGCCTTTCAGTGCCCGCTACTTTCACGAAGGGGATGAGTCGTTCAGCTACGCCACCGAATGGCAGGTCCTTCATCAGGCGACAGAGCAACAGGCAAGCGCCGAAGTGCTCGGGCCTCACGTTCAGGACGAACCACTGAGCCTCGGTCAACTGCAGGATTTCCTGCGCAACCCGGTGCGGCACTTTTTCAGCCAGCGACTGAAGGTCTTCTTCGAGGCGGCCGAAGTGCCGTTGGCCGATGAAGAACCCTTTGTCCTGGATGCGTTGCAGCGTTACAGCCTCAGCGACCGTTTGCTCGAAGCGGCGCTGGCAGATCCTGGAAATACCGGACAGGCACTGGAAGATCAGGCGAAACGTCTGCAAAACAGCGGGCTGCTGCCCATGGCCGGATTCGGTGAGTGCCTGCAACGCGAGTTGATCGAGCCATTGCCTGACTTGCTGCAACGCCACCAACAGCTCCTGGCGTTGTGGCCAACACCGCTCAGCAGTGCGTTGCCCGTCGATCTTGAACTGCAAGGCCTGCACATCGAGGGCTGGCTCAGCGGCCTGCATCAGCGCGCCGATGGCGGATTGCTGTCTATCACTACAATCCCCAACAGTATTGGCTCGATCAAGTCACGCAAATGGCATCGACTGACACGCCCGTGGCTCACCCATCTGGTGGCTTGTGCCAGTGGCATGGCGCTGACCACCGCACTGGTGGCCAGCGACGACAGTCTGTTGCTCGAACCGATGGATGAGTCCACAGCGCGGAAAACTCTGGGTGACCTGTTGATGGCCTGGCAGTCGGGTATGCGCCAGCCTCTGCCGATCGCGGTCAAAACAGCCTTTGCGTGGCTGGGGCAAACCGACCCGATCAAGGCCGATTCCGCTGCGCGCAAGGCCTATGAAGGTGATGGGCAGACGACGGACGGGGAGCGTCGCGAAAGCCCGGCACTCGCCCGACAATTCACCGATTACGATGCCTTGGTCGCCGATGAGACGTTCCCCCAGTGGTGTGACGCGCTTTATCGCCCGCTTCTTGAAGCACCCTGGCGTTCACTGTCCAGCGAGGAGTCGCGCTGATGAGCACGAAGACACCTCTGGCCCTGGCATTCCCGCTGCGTGGCAGTCAATTGATCGAAGCCAGCGCCGGGACCGGTAAGACGTTCACTATTTCCGCACTGTATCTGCGCCTGGTCCTTGGCCATGGTGACGAGGGCTCGGGGTTCGGGCGAGAGTTATTGCCACCGCAAATCCTCGTCGTGACCTTCACCGACGCCGCTACCAAAGAGCTGCGCGAACGCATTCGCACGCGGCTCGCCGAGGCCGCACGCTATTTTCGCGATGAAACACCGGCCCCCGACAGCCTGATTGCCGAGTTGCGCGATCAGTACTCGCCCGAGCAATGGCCCGGGTGCGCAAACCGCCTGGATATCGCCGCTCAGTGGATGGACGAGGCGGCGGTGTCGACCATCCACAGTTGGTGCCAGCGCATGTTGCGCGAACACGCATTCGACAGCGGCAGCCTGTTCACCCAGACCCTGGAAACCGACCACAGCGACTTGCTGGGGGAAGTCCTGCGCGATTACTGGCGGCTGTTCTGTTACCCGATGCAAGGTGACGCCTTGAATTGGGTGCGCAGCAATTGGGGTGGACCGGCGGCGTTGTTGCCGCGGATTCGTGCACTGTTCGCCAGCGAGCGGGATACGCTTGAAGGGAAAGAGCCCGCGCAAGTGATTTCGCAATGCCTGCAAGAGCGACGGGTTGCCCTGATCGAACTCAAGCAGCCCTGGCTCCGTTGGGCTGACGAGTTGCTTTCCATCTGCCACCAGGGCGTTGCCAGCAAGAGTGTCGACGGTCGCAAGATGCAGGCACGCTACTTCGAGCCCTGGTTCGAAAAGATCAAGGCCTGGGCCGAAGACGAATCCCTTGAGCAACTGGATATCGGTACTGGCTTCACGCGCCTGACCCCTGATGGCATGGCCGAAGCCTGGAAGGGCGAAGCGCCTCGACATCCGGGGCTCGATGCGATGGCCGGCCTCAAGGCCTGTCTCGATGGGTTGCCAACGCCTGATGCCGCCGTGCTGCAACATGCGGCCCGCTGGGTCGGGGCGCGATTCGAGGAAGAGAAGCGTCGCCGCGCGGAAATGGGTTTCGACGACATGTTGTTGCGCCTTGATGCGGCCTTGCAGTCCGATGGCGGCGAGCGACTGGCAACCCTGATCCGTGAACAGTTTCCGGTCGCCCTGATCGATGAGTTCCAGGACACCGACCCGGTGCAATACCGGATCTTCGAGAGCATCTACCGCATTGAAGAGAACAGCCCCGAGTGCGGTCTGTTCCTGATCGGCGATCCGAAACAGGCGATCTACGCTTTTCGCGGTGCCGACATCCATACCTACCTGCGCGCCCGCCAGGCCACCACTGGCCGCCTGCACACCCTGGGCACCAACTTCCGCTCAAGCCATGGCATGGTCAACGCGGTGAACCATGTATTCGAGCGCGCCGAAGCCCGGGAGTCAGGACGCGGTGCTTTCCTCTTCCGTGAGAAGAATGGCGACAACCCGGTGCCGTTCACACCGGTTGCCTCCCAGGGCCGCGAAGAAGTCTTGCGCATCAATGACCAGGCAATCCCTGCCTTGAACATCTGGCACTTGCCGGCCGAACAACCATTGTCCGGTGCGGTGTACCGGCAACAACTGGCGGCGGCCTGCGCCAGTGAAATCACGGCATTGCTCAACGGCGGGCAGCAGGGGCAAGCGGGGTTCACCCAGGACGGTAAGGCCTTCAGGGGCCTGCTGCCGGCGGACATCGCCATCCTGGTCCGCGATGGCAAGGAGGCGCAGGCGGTTCGTGCGCAATTGGCCGCTCGTGGCGTGCGCAGTGTTTACCTGTCGGACAAGGACTCGGTGTTCGCCGCCCAGGAGGCGCATGACGTTCTGACCTGGCTCAAGGCCTGCGCTGAGCCGGATGTCGAGCGCCCGCTGCGGGCCGCGTTGGCCAGCATCACGTTGAACCTGTCGCTGACGGAGCTGGAGCGGCTGAATCAGGACGAGTTGGCCTGGGAAGCCCGGGTCATGCAGTTCCGTGGTTATCGCGAAGTCTGGCGCAAGCAGGGCGTACTGCCGACGCTGCGACGCTTGCTGCACGACTTCCGTCTGCCCCAGGCGTTGATCGCCCGCAGTGACGGCGAGCGCGTCTTGACCAACCTTCTGCACCTTTTCGAACTGCTGCAACAAGCCGCCGCCGAACTCGATGGCGAGCAAGCCCTGATTCGGCATTTGTCCGAGCATCTGGCGTTGTCCGGGCAAGCTGGCGAAGAGCAGATCCTGCGTCTGGAAAGTGATGAGCAGTTGGTCAAGGTCGTGACCATTCACAAGTCCAAAGGCCTTGAGTACCCGTTGGTGTTCCTGCCGTTCATTTGCTCGGCGAAACCGGTGGATGGCGGCCGCCTGCCATTGCACTACCACGATGAATCAGGCAATGCCCAGGTCACGTTGAAGCCGACGACAGAGTTGATTGCCCTGGCTGACGATGAGCGTCTGGCCGAGGATCTGCGCTTGCTCTATGTCGCCCTGACCCGGGCGCAACACGCTTGCTGGCTGGGGGTGGCCGACCTCAAGCGCGGCAACAACAATGGCTCGGTGCTGCATCTGTCGGCATTGGGTTATCTGCTGGGCGGCGGTGCGCCATTGGCCGACTCCAAGGCGTTGCAGCTTTGGCTGCGGGATCTGCAGCAGGACTGCCCGGCGTTGGCGTATGCCGAGATGCCTGAAGCGACTGCAGAGCATTACCGGCCACCGCAAAATGACGCGGCGCTGCTGGTTCCACTGGTTCCGAAACGCAAGGCCAGTGAAAACTGGTGGATCGCTTCCTACAGCGCGCTGCGCATTGGCGACACCCTGAGCGTCGGCACCGACGAAGCACCGGAGAGCCCACAGGCGCAAAAACTGTTCGATGACGAACGCCTCGACCCACAGGCCCCCAGGGAAGTGGTGGCCGGTGGCGGCGATATCCATCGCTTCCCGCGCGGCCCGAACCCCGGCACCTTCCTCCATGGCTTGCTCGAATGGGCGGGGGGCGAGGGTTTTGAAGCGGCACCACAAGAGGTGATCGACGCCATTGCCCGTCGCTGCAACCGTCGAGGCTGGGAGGGCTGGATCAGCACCTTGAGTGACTGGCTGCAGCATCTGCTCAAGTCGCCGTTGCAACTGGGCAACGATCAGACCCCGGTGATATTCGCCCAGTTGACGCAGTATCAGGTCGAGATGGAGTTCTGGTTCGCCAGCCATAAGGTCGATGTGCTCAAGCTCGATGCGCTGGTGTGCCAATACACCCATAACGGCGTGGCCCGGGTGGCCGCGGAACCGGTGTTGCTCAACGGCATGTTCAAGGGCTTCATCGACCTTGCGTTCGAACATGACGGCCGCTATTACGTGGCCGACTACAAATCCAACTGGCTCGGCGTCGATGATGCGGCCTACACCGCGCAGGCCATGGAACAATCGATTCTCGACAACCGCTATGACCTGCAATACGTGTTGTACCTGTTGGCCCTGCACCGCCAGCTCAAGGCGCGGCTCGCCGATTACGACTACGATCGGCATGTCGGCGGTGCGTTGTACCTGTTTTTGCGCGGTACGCGTGCGGCCAGCCAGGGTGTATTTTTCGCCCGGCCGCCAAGAGAACTGATCGAGCGTCTGGACAGGCTGTTCCAGGGCAAGCCGGAACCCAAGGCCGAGCCCGCCTGGGAACAGGGAGTACTGTTATGAATCGTACATTCGCCGATTTGTTGCCCACATCGCTGGCAGCCGAAAGCCTGGCCGATCTGGCGCCGCTGAGTCGTGCCGACGACTTGCTGTTGTTGCTCACGCGTTGGGTCGAGCGTGGCTGGTTGCGCGCGCTGGACAAAGCCTTTGTGGCGTTTCTGCATGAGCTGGCACCGGAGGATGATCCACTGGTGTTGCTGGCAGCCGCGCTGACCAGCCACCAGTTGGGCCATGGGCATGTCTGCCTCGACCTGTTCGAGACGCTGAAAGAACCGGACTTCGCCCTGTCGCTGCCACCCGAAGGTGACGTGCAAGGTGGCACGATGCTGTTGCCCTCACAGTTACTGGGATCGCTGGACGGTGCTCATTGGTGCAAGGTGCTGGCCGCCAGCAACCTGGTCGCACTGGCCGCTGACAGTCGTGACAACGTGCGCGACCGGCCTTTGGTTTTATCGGGCAAACGCTTGTACCTGCGCCGTTATTGGGCCTACGAGCGGCGGATCGACCTCTCGTTGCGCGAGCGTCTGACGCAACACGAATCCACGCCGAACGACTTGCTCCAGCGCCTCACCGGTCTGTTTGGTCCTGCCCGTTCCGGTGAAGTGATCGACTGGCAGAAGCTCGCCTGCGCCCTGGCGACCCGCAGCGCCTTCAGCATCGTCACGGGAGGACCGGGAACCGGCAAGACCACCACTGTCGTGCGCTTGCTGGCGTTGCTCCAGGCGCCGGCGGTCGAGGCCGGCATGCCCCTGCGCATTCGTCTCGCCGCGCCTACCGGCAAGGCCGCGGCGCGTTTGACCGAATCCATCAGCCAACAAGTCCGGACCTTGAAGGTCACTGAAGAAATACGGGAAAAGATCCCCTCCGACGTCACCACCGTTCACCGCCTGCTCGGCAGCCGGCCCGGGACTCGTCATTTCCGCCACCATGCGGGCAATCGCCTGCCGCTGGATGTGTTGGTGGTGGACGAGGCCTCGATGATCGACCTGGAAATGATGGCCAACCTGCTCGACGCCTTGCCGCCCCATGCGCGCCTCGTGCTGTTGGGTGACAAGGATCAATTGGCGTCGGTAGAAGCCGGCGCGGTACTGGGGGATTTGTGCCGCGATGCGGAGGCCGGCTGGTACAGCCCGCAGACACGCCAGTGGCTGGAAGCCGTCAGTGGCGAAAACCTGCAGGCCAGCGGCTTGCAGGAGGACGCCCAGGGCACTCATCCATTGGCTCAACAGGTCGTGATGTTGCGCCATTCCCGGCGATTCGGTGAAGGTAGCGGCATTGGCCAACTGGCTCGTTGGGTCAACCAGCAACATCCCGAAGAAGCCCGCAAGTTGTTGTCGGCGCGAAGCCATGACGATGTGTATTGCCTGGCCCTCAAGGGGGAGCAGGATCGGGCCCTGGAACGCTTGCTTCTCGACGGCCATGGCGAGGGGCCGCAGGGTTATCGACATTACCTGAGCGTGCTGCGCAATCAGCGCCCGCCACTGGACAGCCCGCTGGAAGATTCGTGCTGGATTGATTGGGCTCGACAAGTGCTGCAGGCTTTCGACGCGTTCCAGTTGTTATGCGCCGTGCGCAAGGGGCCGTGGGGTGTTGAAGGCTTGAACCAGCGAGTGACGGACGCGTTGCTGAGGGCCCGTCTGATCGACAGCGACCAGCAGTGGTACGAGGGGCGCCCTGTCCTGATGACCCGCAACGATTACGGGCTGGGTTTGATGAACGGCGATATCGGCATTGCCCTCAGGCTCCCGGAACAGGAAGGCCACGGGACTGGAAAACAGGTTCTGCGTGTGGCATTCCCACGCAATGATGGCCAGGGAGGCGTGCGGTTTGTCCTGCCCAGTCGCCTGAACGATGTCGAAACCGTGTACGCCATGACCGTGCATAAATCCCAGGGCTCGGAGTTCGCGCATACCGCGTTGATTCTTCCGGATGCCTTGAATCCGGTACTCACCAAGGAACTGATCTATACCGGAATTACCCGGGCCAAGGACTGGTTCACCTTGATCGAGTCGCGTGCAGGCGTGTTTGAAGAGGCGGTGAAACGCCGGGTCAAACGCTTGAGCGGGCTGATGCTGGAGCTAAAGGAAGGCCGCGAGCCGACAGGCTGAAGGGTCAGTAATCGGCAAACAGCATCTCCCGGCTTTCGCCCATCAGCAGGCCCTGATTCTGCTCGGTGACCTCGCGGATGTAATCCCACAACAGGGTGATCCGCTTGAGCTTGCGCAGGTCTTCGCGGCAGTACATCCAGAATTGTCGGGTGATATTGATTTCCTGCGGCAACACCGGCAGCAGGCGCGGGTCCTGAGTGGCGAGGAAGCACGGCAGGATTGCCAGTGAGCGTCCTTGCTGCGCGGCCACGAACTGCGCGATCACGCTGGTGCTGCGCAGGTTGGCACTGGCGCCGGGCAATACGTTGGCCAGGTACAACAGCTCCGAGCTGAATGCCAGGTCGTCGACGTAACTGATAAACGAATGTTTGGCCAAGTCTGCCGGGCGGCGGATCGGCGGGTGGTTGTCCAGATAGTCCTGGGTCGCGTACAGCTGCAACCGGTAGTCGCACAGTTTGCAGCAGACATACGGGCCGTGCTCCGGACGCTCCAGGGCGATGACGATGTCGGCTTCGCGCTTGGACAGGCTGATGAAGTGCGGCAGCGGCAGGATATCCACCGAGATCGCCGGGTAGGTGTCGACGAAGTGGCTCAGCTGCGGCGTGATGAAAAAGCTGCCGAAGCCTTCGGTGCAGCCCATGCGCACATGACCGGACAGTGCCACGCCGGACCCGGAAACCTGCTCGCACGCCATGTGCAGGGTACTTTCGATCGACTCGGCATACCCCATCAACCGCTGGCCTTCGGCGGTCAGGACAAAGCCGTTGGTCCGGGATTTTTCGAACAGCAATGTGCCCAGCGCCGTTTCCAGGGAACTGATGCGTCGCGACACTGTGGTGTAGTCCACCGCCAGGCGCTTGGCCGCGGTGCTGGCCTTGCGGGTACGGGCGACTTCAAGGAAAAACTTGAGGTCATCCCAGTTCAACGAGCCGAGGGAGGTGATGTTTTTTTGCATGTTGGACCGGTTTTTATGTGCGTTTTTATTAGAAGTTTGCACATCTATACTCCAAAAACAGTCCGACAACCAATTCGCGACACATGGCTCATCTCAGGGCGACTATCTCGCCCCGGCTCCCAAGATAGCTCTCAATAAAAAAAGCAAAGATCTGGAGACCCACATGAACGCATCGCTCACGCCCAACGAAACCACCGTGCAAAAGGTCAAGCTGTTGATCGACGGCCAGTGGGTCGAATCCAAGACCACTGAATGGCACGACATCATCAACCCGGCGACCCAGCAAGTGCTGGCCAAAGTGCCGTTTGCCACCGCCGAAGAAGTCGACGCCGCCATCAGCGCAGCCCATCGTGCCTTCCAGACCTGGAAGCTGACCCCGATCGGCGCCCGCATGCGCATCATGCTCAAGCTCCAGGCGCTGATCCGCGAGCACTCCAAGCGCATCGCTGCAGTCCTCAGCGCAGAGCAGGGCAAGACCATTGCCGACGCTGAAGGCGATATTTTCCGTGGCCTGGAAGTGGTTGAGCACGCCTGTTCCATCGGCAGCCTGCAAATGGGCGAGTTCGCTGAAAACGTCGCCGGTGGCGTCGACACCTACACCCTGCGCCAGCCAATCGGCGTGTGCGCCGGCATTACCCCGTTCAACTTCCCGGCGATGATTCCGCTGTGGATGTTCCCGATGGCCATCGCCTGCGGCAACACCTTCGTGCTCAAGCCGTCCGAACAGGACCCGATGTCGACCATGCTCCTGGTGGAACTGGCTATTGAAGCGGGTATTCCAGCCGGCGTGCTCAACGTCGTGCACGGTGGCAAGGACGTGGTGGACGGGCTCTGCACCCATAAAGACATCAAGGCGGTTTCCTTCGTCGGTTCGACCGCCGTCGGTACTCACGTCTATGACCTGGCGGGCAAACACGGCAAGCGCGTGCAATCGATGATGGGCGCCAAGAACCACGCCGTGGTGCTGCCGGACGCCAATCGCGAACAAGCGCTGAATGCGCTGGTGGGTGCCGGCTTCGGCGCTGCCGGTCAACGCTGCATGGCCACCTCGGTGGTGGTGCTGGTGGGCGCGGCCAAGCAGTGGCTGCCGGATCTGAAGGCGCTGGCGCAAAAGCTCAAGGTCAATGCCGGCAGCGAGCCAGGCACTGATGTCGGCCCGGTGATTTCGAAAAAGGCCAAGGCGCGGATTCTCGACCTGATCGAAAGCGGCATCAAGGAAGGCGCGAAACTGGAGCTGGACGGTCGCGAGATCACGGTTCCCGGTTACGAGAAGGGCAACTTTGTCGGCCCGACCCTGTTCTCCGGCGTGACCACCGACATGCAGATCTACACCCAGGAAATCTTCGGCCCGGTGCTGGTGGTACTGGAGGTTAATACGCTCGACGAGGCCATCGCCCTGGTCAACGCCAACCCGTTCGGCAACGGCACGGGCCTGTTCACCCAGAGCGGCGCGGCGGCACGTAAATTCCAGAACGAAATCGACGTCGGCCAGGTCGGCATCAACATCCCGATTCCGGTGCCGGTGCCGTTCTTCAGCTTCACCGGTTCGCGCGGTTCCAAGCTCGGCGACCTCGGCCCGTACGGCAAGCAAGTGGTGCAGTTCTACACTCAGACCAAGACCGTCACCAGTCGTTGGTTCGATGACGACAGCGTCAACGACGGTGTGAACACCACCATCAACCTGCGATAAGGAGCCGGACATGAAAATCGCTTTTATCGGTCTGGGCAACATGGGCGCGCCAATGGCGCGCAACCTGATCAAGGCCGGCCATGCACTGCGCCTGGTGGACCTGAACAAAGCCGTGCTGGCGGAGCTGGAACAACTGGGCGGTAGCATCAGTGCATCGGCCCGCGAAGCGGCAGAGGGCGCCGAGCTGGTCATCACCATGCTGCCTGCCGCGGTGCATGTACGCAGTGTGTGGCTGGGTGAAGATGGTGTGCTCGCCGGTATCGGCAAAGGCGTGCCGGCCGTGGATTGCAGCACCATCGATCCGCAGACCGCGCGGGACGTAGCCGCCGCCGCTGCCAAACAGGGCGTGGCCATGGCCGATGCACCGGTCTCTGGCGGCACCGGTGGTGCAGCCGCCGGGACGCTGACCTTCATGGTCGGCGCCACGCCTGAACTGTTCGCCACCCTGCAACCGGTGCTGGCGCAGATGGGCCGCAACATCGTCCATTGTGGTGAGGTCGGCACCGGGCAAATCGCTAAAATCTGCAACAACCTGCTGCTGGGGATTTCCATGGTCGGCGTCAGCGAAGCCATGGCGCTTGGCGATGCCCTGGGCATCGACACCAAGGTGCTGGCGGGCATCATCAACAGTTCCACCGGGCGTTGCTGGAGTTCGGAGATGTACAACCCGTGGCCGGGCATCGTTGAAACGGCACCAGCGTCGCGCGGTTACACCGGTGGTTTCGGTGCCGAACTGATGCTCAAGGATCTGGGGCTGGCCACAGAAGCGGCGCGTCAGGCGCACCAGCCGGTGGTACTCGGCGCGGTGGCCCAGCAGTTGTATCAGGCGATGAGTTTGCGTGGGGAGGGTGGCAAGGACTTCTCGGCGATTATCAACGGCTATCGCAAGCCGCAATAGCAAGGCTGTGGCAAAAAACTGTGGGAGCGAGCTTGCTCGCGATGAGGTCGTTACAGTCGACATTGATGGTGACTGACCCACCGCTATCGCGAGCAAGCTCGCTCCCACAGGGTACGGCGTTTACCTATAGATATTTGCCGGGAGATCACGTCGGGTGATCCCCCGGTTTTTTGTATCAGGCAAACACGAAATATTTGCGCACGGTTTCCACCACTTCCCAGGTGCCCTTCATTCCCGGTTCGATGACGAAAATGTCGCCGGCGCGCAGGTGGATCGGCGCCATGCCTTCCGGAGTGATGACGCAGTAGCCTTCCTGGAAATGGCAATATTCCCACTTCACATATTCCACGTACCACTTGCCCGGCGTGCAGATCCAGGTGCCCATGATCTTGCTGCCGTCTTCACTCGTGTAGGCGTTGAGGTTGACGGTGTGCGGGTCACCTTCGAGCTTTTCCCATTTGCAGGCGTCGAGCACGGGCAGCGGGTGGGTGTCGCGAAGAACGGTAATCGGTGCGGTCATGATGACTCCGGGCAGTGGGCTCAAGAACTGAAGTCGCACCCTATAGCGCCTGCCCAACCCTCAGTTGTCTGTGCTCGACACTGAGCTGTCCAGAAACGCACGTTCCTCAATTACGGTTCAGCGGGCAGTCGCGCCTGGATTGTTCGAGGCTGTTCTCGAATTCGACCAATTGCGCGTGCTGTTGCGACAGTGCCGCTATCCGCTCGGCGATTTCCTGCTTTTTGCTGGCGAGGATCTGGTGTGCCCGCTCCCATGGCAACTGCGGGCCCTGATGGCCGGCGAAGACCGACTGCAATTCCTTGAGCCTGAAGCCCAACTGTTGGGCACATTTGATGAACATCAGCAGGTCGACGCTGTGCTGGTCATAGATGCGGTACTTGCCCTGACGGCGAGCGGCAGGCAGCAGGCCAATCGACTCGTAGTGACGGATGCTTTTGACAGTGGTTCCGGAACGTTGCGCGGCTTGGCCGATGTACATGGGAAGGTCCTTTTCTCCGAGGGTAAAGCTCGGTGCATTATCGACCGACTCAAGCGCTGGCGATAGCTTCGGCTTGCCGCAACCAGGCCGCATGCCGGTCTGCGCTGGCGCCGAGAATTGGCCCGAAGGTGAGGGTTCGGGTTGGCTTGATGCCACAGAATTCCAGCGTGGTTTTGCGGACCTGATGCAAACCGGGCATGCGGTAGATCCATCGGTAGTACCAGGGCGGTGTGTCCATGGTCACCAGCAAATGGGCGGTTCGGCCGCGCAGGAGTTTGTCGGGGAAGGCTTTGCCCTGGCGATATTTGAAGGCAAAACCGGGCAAGAACACCCGGTCGAAAAAGCCCTTGAGCAAGGCCGGTACGCCACCCCACCAGATCGGATAAACCAGCGTCAGTTGTTCGGCCCACAGGATATCGGCCTGGGCGTTACGCAAGTCGGCTTCCAGCGGCTGGACCTGCTGATAGCCTTCACGCAGCACCGGGTCAAAATCCATGCTGCCCAGAAACAATTGACGCACCTCATGCCCGGCACGCACTGCCGACTGTGTGTAACGCTCGACAAGGGCGGCGCAGAAGCTATTGCTTGATGGATGCCCGAGGATCACCAGTATTCGTTTGCCCATCATCGTTGTCCTTGAAGATCAAACCTCAAGGATAAAGTCTGCCCCTCAGGGGAGAGTCAAGGCGTGCAGCAGGGCCTTGGCATAGCCGGGTAATGCGGCGAAGTCCCGGGCACAGAGCAATAGTTTGCGTTGGCCCCAGGGTTCTTGCAGGGCGAGGCTTTTGAAGGACAGTCCGCCTGACCTGCGTTCGACTGCGGCCAGCGGTACGATTGCCAGTCCCGCCCCTCGGGCGACCATGCGCATCACGCCATCGAAGCCATCGGCGCGGATGCGGATCTGCATGCGCAGGCCGGCGTGCAGTGCCTGCTCTTCCAGGTACACCGCCAGCGCGCTGTTGGCATTCAGGCCAACGTAGTCGTAATGCAGCGTGTCGGTGAAGCTCACCGAGGTCGCCTGTGCCAAGGGATGTTCGCTGGGCATGATCAGCACCAGCGGATCATCGCGGAACGCTCGGGTCTGCAAGCCATCGGTGTCCACCGCATCGGAAACGATGCCGATGTCCGCCGCACCTTGGCGCAAGGCATGGGTGATGCGGGTGCTGGGCAGTTCCTGCAGGTCGATGTCGAGGTTGGGATGGCTGTGCAGGAAATCCGCGAGCAACTCTGGCAGGTACTCGGTGATCGCCGTGGTATTGCACAGCAGCCGCACCTGGCCTTTGACGCCCTGGGCGTACTCGGCGAGTTCCTGTTGCAGGCGTTCGGCCTGTTGCAACAGAACCCGGGCGTGTCGGGCCAGGGCATTGCCGGCCGGCGTCGGGCTGACCCCACGACGATTGCGCTGAAGAAACTCGACGCCCAGCGACGCCTCCATGGCGCGAATTCGCGCGCTGGCCGCTGCCAGGGACAAATGACTGCGTGCGGCGCCGGCGGTGATGTTGCCGGTGTCGAGGATGTTCAGGTACAGGCGCAGGTCGGTCAGGTCGAAGTGCATTACAACAATCTCAAGTTGAATGTTGTCTGGAAGGGCGTCTTCGCGAGCAGGCTCGCTCCCACAGGGGATTTGTGAACGACACATAACCACTGTGGGAGCGAGCCTGCTCGCGATGACGACAGATGCCGCACCCGATTATTCAGCCTCTTGTATGGAGAGAGGCATCCTCAGTATATGGTAGATTTTCAATCAACCCTTGCGGGTTCACCATGGCCCCATGAATACACTCTCGGCGTTTTATCAGAATCTCGGCTTGGCCCTTTCGTTGTTGGTTATCGGCACCTTTGTGCTGGCCGGCATGGTCAAGGGCGTGATCGGCCTGGGCCTGCCGACCGTTGCCATGGGCCTGCTCGGTCTGGCTATGGCGCCGGCGCAGGCTGCGGCGCTGCTGATCATTCCGGCGACCCTGACCAACGTCTGGCAACTGGCATTCGGTGGGCATCTGTCGGGGCTGGTCAAGCGGTTGTGGCCGATGTTGCTGGCGATCTGCATCGGCACCGGGGCGGGCACGCTGTGGATCGGCATGAGCGGTGGTCACTGGGTGGTGCGGGGGTTGGGTGCGGCGTTGTTGCTGTATGCGCTGAGCGGTTTGTGCCTGCCGACTCTGCGCGTGGGGCGGCGCAGCGAACACTGGCTCGGTCCATTGTGTGGCGTGCTGACCGGCGTCATCACTTCGGCCACCGGCGTGTTCGTGATTCCGGCGGTGCCTTATCTGCAAGCGCTGGGTCTTAGCAAGGATGAGCTGGTGCAGGCGCTGGGCCTGTCATTCACCGTCTCGACCCTGGCCCTGGCTGGTGGATTGCTATGGCGTGGCGCACTCGGCGGGGGCGAGTTGAACGCATCGCTGCTGGCGCTGATCCCGGCCATGCTCGGCATGTGGCTGGGGCAATCGCTGCGCCAGCGGATCAGCGGCCTGTGGTTCAAGCGCGTGTTCTTCGTTGGCCTGGGTGTGCTCGGCGGCCATTTGCTGATCAGCGGCTAGCGGACGACGGACTGATCATGTCGATGGCGCGGATCTCGAAGTCCCGCTCCAGGTATTCATCGCGCTGCTCGAGGAACTGCTTCATGTGCGGCAGGTTCGAGTGCACGTCGAGGTGGGCCCGGGATTGCCAGATCTCGTAGAAGATGAACAGGGTCGGGTCCTGTTTGTCGCGCAGCATGTGGTATTCGATGCAGCCAGGCTCGGCGCGGCTGGCTTGCACATAGCCGCTGAAAAATGCTTCGAAGGCGTCGGATTTTTCCGGGCGGGTCTTGGCGTGCAGGATGAAGCCCTGGATTTCACTCATCTACATCTCTCCTCAAGTCAGAACTGGCCCAGTCTAAGGCAACAATCGACTGTTGATTCGTGCTTGTAGGTCAAATGAATTTTGCCAAATCGGCGCTTATTCCGCGCGAGGCCGGTCGGTACTCTACCGCCATCCGATTCCCGACCCTTCCCGAGACCTCCCATGAAAAAAGTCCTGTTGCTCAATGGCGGCAAAAAATTTGCGCACTCCGACGGCCGCTACAACGCCACCCTGCATGAAGTCGCGTTGAGCGTGCTGGATCGCGGCGGCGTGGATGTCAAAACCACCTTCATCGACGAGGGTTATGACGTCGCCGAAGAAGTGGCCAAGTTCCTCTGGGCCGACGTGATCATCTACCAGATGCCTGGCTGGTGGATGGGCGCGCCGTGGACCGTGAAGAAGTACATCGACGAAGTCTTTACCGAAGGTCATGGCAGCCTCTATGCCAGCGACGGTCGTACCCGTTCGGATGCGTCGCAGAAGTACGGCAGCGGCGGCCTGATTCACGGCAAGCAGTACATGCTGTCGCTGACCTGGAACGCCCCGCAGCAAGCCTTCGACGACCCGACCGACTTCTTCGAAGCCAAGGGCGTGGACGCGGTGTACTTCCCGTTCCACAAGGCTAACGAGTTCCTGGGTATGACCGGTTTGCCGACGTTCCTGTGCGTGGACGTGATGAAGCGTCCGAACATCGAAGGCGACGTGGCGCGCTATGAGCGGCATTTGGCTGAGGTGTTTGGCCTCAAGGCATGACGCTCGGCTACTATCCGATGCAACGGCCAGGAAGATCGCAGCGCCGATTCGCAAACGAGGACACACGTGAAAGCCAGATCCGATGAATTGCAGGTTTTCGTCTGCGTGATTGAATGCGGGTCGATTTCTGCGGCCGCCGAGCAGGTCGGGCAAACACCTTCGGCGGTCAGTCGCACGCTGTCGCGGCTGGAGGCCAAGCTCGACACCACGCTGATCAATCGCACCACGCGGCGCATGGATCTGACCGAGGAGGGCAAGTATTTCTTCGAACACGCCAAGCGGATTCTCGATCAGATGGACGAGCTCGAAGAGCGCCTGTCCTCACGCCAGCAAACGCCGTCCGGGCGGCTGCGGATCAACGCGGCGTCACCTTTCATGCTGCACGCCATCGTGCCCTACATCGATGAATTCCGCAGGCTCTACCCCGACATCCAGCTCGAACTCAACAGCAACGATTTGATCATCGACCTGCTGGAGCAGAGCACTGACATTGCCATCCGCATCGGCACCCTGACCGACTCGACATTGCATGCCCGCTCCCTGGGTTGCAGCCCGCTGCACATCGTCGCCAGCCCGGGCTATCTGGAAAAGCACGGCTCGCCGCAAGTCGTGGCTGACCTGACCCACCATACATTGCTGGGGTTCACCCAGAACGAAGGTCTCAACCAATGGCCGCTGCGTTATGTGCATGGCGATCGCTGGCCGATCCAGGCGTCGATCAGCGCATCGAGCGGCGAAACCATCCGCCATCTCGCACTGGATGGCCAGGGCATCGCCAGCCTGTCGCATTTCATGACCATCGAAGACATTCGTGCCGGACGCTTGAAAGTGTTGTTGGCCGAATTCAACAGCGGCTATCGCCAGCCGATCAACGCGGTGTACTACCGAAATTCGCAGCTGGCCCTGCGGATTCAATGCTTCCTGGACTTTATCCAGGGCAAATTGGCGGATTATGCGAGCGCAGACTTCAAGGGCTGATTCGTGACTCCTGCGCAAAAGTGAATTGGGTCAGAGGGCATTTTTCGACAGTGATCACTCCTTGATACTCCTTGCATCACTTATCAACGCAGGGAGTTTCTCCATGAACGTATTCGTTACCGGCGCTGCCGGTTTTATTGGCGGTTCCATCGCTACAGGCCTGGTCCAGGCCGGCCACAATGTCACCGGCCTGGTACGCAGCGCCGAACAAGCCGATCAACTGCGCGCACTGGGCATTTCTCCGGTGGTGGGCAGTCTGGACGACAGCGACCTGTTGGCCGATCAGGCGCTGGCTGCCGACGCGGTGATCAACGCGGCCAGCAGCGACCATCGTGGCGCTGTGGAAGCCTTGCTCGATGCCCTGCGCGGTTCTGGCAAAGTGTTCCTGCACACCAGCGGTTCGAGCATCGTCGGGGATGCCTCGGGCGGTAAATCCAGTGATGTCATCTACTTCGAAGACAACCTGCCGGAACCGACGGTCGACAAGGCCGCGCGCGTGGCCATCGATAATCTGATCCTGGCGGCGGCCATGGACGGGGTGAACTCGGCGGTGATCTGCAACACCCTGATCTACGGTCACAGCCTGGGCGTCCATCGCGACAGCGTGCAGTTGCCGCGCCTGCTCAAACAGGCGCGCAAAAGCGGTGTGGTGCGCCATGTCGGCCCGGGCCGTAACATCTGGTCCAATGTGCACATCGAGGACGTGGTTGCGCTGTACCTGCTGGCGCTGACTGAAAACGTACCCGGCACCTTCTACTTTGTTGAAAGCGGTGAAGCATCATTCATCGACATGACCACCGCCATGGCCCAGGCGCTGAACCTGGGCGAACCGCAAGACTGGGCGCTCAAGGACGCGGAGGCCGAGTGGGGCTATGAAATGGCCAATTATGGTTTGGGCTCCAACAGCCGGGTGCGCGGTAAACATGCACGAGAGTTGCTGGGCTGGGTGCCGAAGCGCACGTCGGCAGTGGAGTGGATTCGCGACGAGATGGTGTGAGTTTGCTTTAGACCGCGTCACCGTTCATCGCGGGCAAGCCACGCTCCCACAGGTWYTGTGTTGTTCACGAAGTTGGCGAACAACACARWACCTGTGGGAGCGGGCTTGCCCGCGATGGCGATTTCGTAGTCCCTGCAACTGGCCGCGCCGCCCTCGATTCCGTAACATCCGCACACTCTTTTCTCGTCTCTCCCTGTGTGCGATCCCTCATGAAAGCAAAACGTCTACGCGCCGATGTCCTGGCCGGACTTACCACGTCCTTCGCCCTGTTGCCCGAATGCATTGCCTTCGCGCTGGTGGCTCATCTCAATCCGCTGATGGGGCTTTATGGCGCATTCATCATCTGCACCCTGACCGCGCTGTTTGGCGGGCGACCCGGCATGGTGTCCGGCGCGGCCGGCTCGATGGCCGTGGTGATCGTCGCGCTGGTGGTTCAGCACGGTGTGCAGTATCTGCTGGCCACGGTGTTGCTGGGCGGGTTGATCATGATGGCGTTCGGGCTGCTCAAGCTCGGCAAGCTGGTGCGCATGGTGCCGTACCCGGTGATGCTCGGCTTCGTCAACGGCCTGGCGATCATCATTGCGCTGGCGCAACTGGAGCACTTCAAGAGTGGTGAGGCCTGGTTGAGCGGTGCGCCGCTGTACATGATGCTCGGGCTGGTCGCGGTGACCATGGCCATTGTCTATGTGCTGCCGCGCCTGACCCGTACGGTGCCGCCGGCGCTGGTGGCGATTCTCGGTGTGGGTCTGGCGGTGTATCTGCTTAGCCTGCCGACCCGCACCCTGGGCGACATGGCGCACATTGCCGGTGGCTTGCCGACGCTGGCGCTGCCGGACATCGCGTGGAATCTGGACACCCTGCGGATCATCGCGCCCTATGCGATCCTGATGGCGCTGGTCGGGTTGCTGGAAACCCTGTTGACCCTGAACCTCACCGACGAAATCACCGAGAGCCGTGGTTACCCGGATCGCGAGTGCGTGGCGCTGGGGGCGGCGAATCTGGTGTCCGGTGCGTTCGGCGGCATGGGCGGGTGCGCGATGATCGGCCAGACCGTGATCAACCTCAGTTCCGGCGGGCGCGGGCGCTTGTCCGGGTTGGTGGCCGGGGTGTCGATCCTGCTGTTCATTCTGTTTCTGTCGCCGCTGATCGAGCGCATTCCATTGGCCGCGCTGGTCGGGGTGATGTTCGTGGTGTCGCAACAGACCTTCGCCTGGGCCTCGTTGCGGGTGCTGAACAAAGTGCCGCTCAATGACGTGCTGGTGATCATCGCGGTGACGGTGATTACCGTTTTCACCGATCTGGCCATTGCGGTGCTCTGCGGCATCATCATTGCGGCGCTGAACTTTGCCTGGCAGCAGGCCCGTCAGCTGTATGCCGACAGCCACCTTGAGAACGACGGCAGCAAGCTGTACCGGGTGCATGGCACGCTGTTCTTCGCCTCGACCACACCGTTTCTCAATCAGTTCGATACGGCCAATGACCCGGTGCAAGTGACGCTGGATTGCCGGCACCTGAGTTTTGTCGACTACTCGGCCATCGCTGCGCTGGGCACCTTGCGCGAGCGCTACGCCAAGGCCGGCAAGCATCTGCGGGTGCTGCATTTGTCCGAGCGTTGCAAGAAATTGCTCAAGCGCGCCAGGATGCAACACGACTGAGCGTAATAAACTCGTCCTCGACGAATACCGCGGCGGCGACGATCAGTTACCGCTGGGAGACTGACATGCTGTACGACACGCTGATTCGCAACGCCCTGATCATCGACGGCAGCAACAGCCCCGGTTACCCCGCCGACGTGGCCATTCTCAACGGGCGCATCGAGCGTATCGGCGACTTGCGCGATGCACACGCCAGCGATGAAATCGACGCGCAGGGCCATGTGCTGGCGCCAGGTTTCATCGACGTGCACACCCATGACGACACCGTGGTGATTCGCCAACCGCAGATGCTGCCCAAGCTCAGCCAGGGCGTGACCACGGTGATCGTCGGCAACTGCGGGATCAGTGCTTCGCCGGTGAGTGTGCGCGGCGATCCGCCGGACCCGATGAACCTGCTCGGCACGGCCGCTGCGTTTGTCTATCCGACGTTCAGCGACTACCGTGCGGCGGTCGAAGCGGCGAACACCACGCTGAACGTCGCGGCGCTGGTCGGCCATACGGCATTGCGCAGCAATCATCTCGACGACCTGCTCCGCACCGCCACGGCCGATGAAATCGCAGCGATGCGCGAGCAACTGCGCGAAAGCCTTGAGGCCGGCGCGTTGGGCCTGTCCACCGGACTCGCCTATGCCAGCGCGTTCTCGGCATCCACCGATGAAGTGATGCAACTGACCGAAGAATTGACGGCGTTCGGGGCGGTCTACACCACCCATTTGCGCAGCGAATTCGAACCGGTGCTGGAGGCCATGGACGAGGCCTTCCAGATCGGTCGCCATGCACAAAGCCCGGTGATCATTTCCCACCTCAAATGTGCCGGTGCCGGCAACTGGGGGCGTAGTCCGCAACTGTTGGCGTCACTCGAACAGGCCGCGAAAACCCACCCGGTGGGCTGCGATTGCTATCCATATGCGGCGAGCTCATCGACCCTGGACCTCAAGCAGGTGACCGATGCCCACCGCATCACCATCACCTGGTCGACCCCGCACCCGGAAATGGGCGGCCGCGACCTGATGGACATCGCCGCCGAATGGAATGTGCCGTTGCTGGATGCCGCTCGCCAACTGCAACCGGCCGGTGCGGTGTACTACGGAATGGATGAAGCGGATGTGCGCAGAATCCTCGCGCATCCGCTGTCGATGGTCGGCTCCGACGGCTTGCCGGAAGACCCGTTTCCGCACCCACGCTTGTGGGGCGCATTCCCCCGGGTGCTCGGACATTTCAGTCGCGACGTCGGATTGTTCCCGTTGCACACCGCCGTGCACAAAATGACCGGGTTGTCGGCGGCGCGTTTCGGTTTGAAGGAACGCGGTGAAATCCGCGAAGGTTATTGGGCCGACCTGGTGTTGTTCGATCCGGCGACCATCCGTGATGTCGCCGATTTCAACGATCCGCAGCGGGCGGCGCAAGGCATCGAGGGCGTATGGGTCAACGGTGCGTTGAGTTACCGCGATGGTCAGGCCAACGGGCGCAGGGAAGGGCGGTTCCTGGCTCGGGAAGGGGATTTGCGTACGGGGTTTCAGTGAGTTTCGAGGATTTCGCCACAGTGATGGCATATTGAGATTAAAGAATGGCATTTCCAGGCCGAAGGACTGATATCAAACCCGACAACCTAATGCTGTTCAATCATGTAGGAGCGAGCCTGCTCGCGATGGAGTCGAAGGCGCCGCGTTTAGCCAGTCAAAACGCGTTATCGTTAACGACCATCGTCGGAGCGCCGCCCGGAGCCGGCTCGCTCCTACAGGGAGCAACCCGATGAGCTTCGGCAAAACCACTCCGGTCCTGCGCATTTTCAACGAAGCCGAGGCAGTGGGGTTCTACGTCGACTTCCTCGGTTTCAAGATCGATTGGCAGCACCGTTTAGAAGCCAGCTTCCCGTTGTACCTGCAAGTCTCGCGGGGTGAGTGTGTGCTGCACCTGTCCGAACACAACGGCGACAGCACGCCCGGCTCGGCCTTGCGCATCGAGACCGACGAACTGGAAGCCTTCCAGCAGCAATTGCTGGCCAAGGCGTATGCGTTTGCACCTCCACAGATCCAGGCCATGCCCTGGGGTAGCCAGGACATGATCATCAGCGATCCGTTTGGCAATCGGTTGGTGTTTACCAATGCGATTTGTGTTTAAAACCGTTCGCCAGTCGCTCAGGGCTACCCCGGCATGATGTGCCAGCAGCCTGCTCCCACAGGGTCTGGATGCTGTGTACAGTCTTTGTGGACGACACAGATTCATTGTGGGAGCGAGCCTGCTCGCGATTGGATCTATCATTTAGCGCTGACTGAACGTCAGACGCGGAAGTGACTGACCATCATCTGCAACTGATTCCCCAGCCGCGCCAGTTCAACACTCGACGCAGCCGTTTCATCACTCGCAGCAGCAGTCTGTTCGGACACGTCGCGCACGTTGATGATGCTGCGGCTGATCTCTTCGGCCACGGCGCTTTGCTGTTCGGCAGCGGCTGCGATCTGCTGGTTCATCGACTGTATGCTGGACACCGTGCGGGTGATGTTCTCCAGCGACTCGCCGGCCTTGCGGGTCAGGGCCACGCTGCTGTCGGTGAGGGTGCGGCTGTTGTTCATCACCGCCGACACTTGTTGCGTGCCGTTCTGCAGGCCGGCCACCAGGCCTTCGATTTCCTCGGTGGATTTCTGCGTGCGCTGGGCCAGACCGCGGACCTCGTCGGCCACCACGGCAAAACCACGACCGGCTTCACCGGCGCGGGCCGCTTCGATGGCGGCGTTGAGCGCCAGCAGGTTGGTCTGCTCCGCCACGGCCTTGATCACGTCCATGACGCTGCCGATCTTGTCACTTTCCCGTTGCAGCACGCTCATGGCCTCGGTGGAACGTACCACTTCGCTGGCCAGACGCTCGATCTGGGCGATGGCTTCGTTGACCACTCTGTCACCTTCACGGGCTTCGCCATCCGCCGCCGCCGCGGCTTGCGAGGCTTCTTCGGCGTTGCGCGCGACTTCCTGCACGGTGGCGGTCATCTCGTGCATGGCGGTCGCGACCTGATCGGTCTCGACCTTCTGGCTGTTAACCCCGGCACTGGTCTGCTCTGTCACGGCTGACAGCTCTTCGGCGGCGCTGGCGATCTGGGTCACGCCGTCGCGGATGCCGCTGATCAGGTCGCGCAGGGTCACGCCCATGCGCGCAATGCCTTGCTGCAACACGCCGAGTTCGTCGCGGCGGGTAACCAGAACGTTCTGGGACAGGTCACCGCTGGCGATGCGATCGACCACCGCCAGGGTTTCGCGCAGTGGACGGGTAATCTGGCGAGTGATGACCACGGCGGCAATGATGCCCACCAGCAACGCCAGCAATGTGCTGATCAGTTGCAGGGTACGTGCCTGGGCGCTTTCGGCGTCCCGGCGGTCGAGCTGGATCTGATACAGCTGATCGCTCTGGGCCACGATGGCGGCACCCTGGTCGGTCATTTCCTTGCGCGCCTGCACCGCRTCTTTGCTGGCGGCCTTGTAGGCCTGCAAGGCGCTTCGGTAGTTGCCCAGCGCAGCTTCCAGCTGACGCAGGGCGTCTTGTTGGGAATCGGCGAAATGCGCATTCAGCGGTTTCAGGCTGGCAATGGCGGCGTCCAGTTGGCCGACGGCTTTTTGCTCGGTCTCGGCATTGGTACTGGCGGTGTAGCCGCGCACTTCGTAGCGAGCCAGCAGGAACGCTTCCTTGGCCGCAGTGATGGCCTGGAACTGTTCGAAGCGCTGGTCGCTCAGCGGCATTTGCTGCACGCGGGTGTTGATGTCATTGATCAGCGTGTTGGCGGTTTCGGCGCTGGTGCTCATGGCATCACGGGCGCTGTTGCCGGCGCGATAGGCGTTGCGCATCTTGCCCAGGGACGTCTTGTAGGTGTCGATGACGGCGCCCTGTTCTCTGAGCAGTTTGAGGTTTTCCGGGCTCTTGAACTTCTCCTGCAGGGCTTGCTGCTGGGCCGAGAAGGCGTCGAGGGTGGTCTGCACACTCTGCGCGGCGGTTTCGTCGCCATTGGTCAGCATGTATTGCAGGCGAACGACGCGTAACTTGGTCAGGCCGGCGTTGAGCTGGGTGATGTCGCTCATCCAGTTACTGCGGTCGATCAACCCGCCCAGGCTGGTCCAGCCGGTCAGGGCGAGGACGCAGGTCAGTGCCAGGACCAGGCCAAACCCCAGGCCCAGTTTCAGGTTCACGCTGATGTTGCCGAACCAGCTATTCATCACATTCCTCCAGGAACTTGGTACTTCTCTATCGTCGGTTGGCTGGAAGATTGTTTTTTTTGGGGGCCGCCAAGCTGTGTAAGCAGGATGTATCGGCAGCAATCCCGGGAGCTGAAAGGTTTTTGTTCGGCGGATTCTGTAACAAGGTATTTGCAATGCTTTAAGCTTTTTTTCACATGTCTTTCACCCACCGGCAACGCACGTTTCTTTAGTCTTTCGGGATCTAATGAGGTGTTGCGTGCCGGCGAGGCGGCTTGATGTGGAATTGAGACTGAGTTTTTTCGGGATAAAACGCTCGATCGATCTGAACCGCTTCACCCGCTATCGCAACGCGGCGGTGGTGCTGGCCTCGGCGCTGCTGGTCATCCCGCTGACCGTATTTTTGTTGCGTCCGGCCACCGCACCGGACCTGGCCCACGGCAATTTAGCCGGTGCACAGGCTTTGATGACGGGATGGGCCAAGGGCGACATGATCGTGCTGGTGCGTCACGTCGAGCGCTGCGATCACTCCTCGGCACCTTGCCTGGTCGGCAACGATGGCATTACCGAGCGCTCTCGCAGCGTTGCCGAGAGCCTCGGGGCACAGTTCAAACACCTTGGCCTGGACAAGGCCGATATCTACAACAGCCCGATCCTGCGCACGGCACAGACTGCCAACTTCATGTTCAACAAGGTTGGCACGGGGGAAGACTGGCTAATCATTTGCAAGGGCACCATGCTGCGCGACTCCCTGGCGCACAAAGTGGCCGGGCGCAACCTGATTCTTGTCACTCACAGCGAGTGCATGGAGCAACTGGAAAATGACCTCAATTTGCCGGCATCGACGCTGGGTTACGGCGCCTCTCTGTTTATTTCCGCCGAAACCCCGCAGACTCCGCGCATGCTTGGCTTCATCGAAGCTTCCGACTGGAGCTCGGTGACCACTCGTTGAGCTTTTCCTTCATCTTTCTGAATCAGGATTCACAATGCTGACCGCTTCTCGCTACCGCTTTTACTGGGTGAATTTCGGTATTCCGCTGGCCTGCGCGGTCGTGGTGTTTCTGATGTTCGACATGACCAGCATCGACATCGCTTTCAACAATTACTTTTTTGATCCGGTGACGCAGACGTACCCGTTGGACCATATCCATCTGTTCGAAAAAATCACCCACAAGTGGGCACGGATCATTCCCAACTGGACCGGTGAAATTGCGATTATCGGTGCCTTGCTGTCATTTCTCTGGCCGCGCCTGAAGGCTGAAAAGCACTCGAAAATCATCGCATTCCTGGAAAAAATCAAAGTCGCACCGGTGTTGCGCTTCGCCACCCGGCACCGTCGCGACTTTCTCTACGTGGTGTTCGCGTTTTCCATCAGCACCGGGGTCATTCACTACCTCAAGGGCCACACCAGCGTGTATTGCCCGATCGAGACCACCCAGTACGGCGGCAAACAGGAGCACGTTGAGTGGTATGAAAACTTCGATCTGCTGAAAGTCGCCGGTGAGGGGCGCTGCTGGCCGGGCGGACATGCGTCGGGCGGTTTCACCATGCTGGCCTTGTACTTCGTGGCTCGCCGTTATCGTTGGCGCTATTCCAAAGCGATCATGTACGGCTCATTGACCCTCGGTTTCATCTACGGCACAACGCGGGTGCTGCAAGGCTGGCACTACATGTCCCACACCCTCTGGGCCGGGATCTTTGTGTGGCTGGCGTGTTTGCTGACGGCGCTGGCGTTTTACGGGCGAGCGAGGCTGGAACAGCCGGTGCTCGCCAAAGCGCAACCAGCGGTGCCGGCGACTCAGACTCAACCTGTGAATTGAGTTGGCGTAGAACTGAAAAACCCGCACCCTGAAAGGGCTGCGGGTTTTTTGTTGCCCGGGGAAATGTCAGTGAGTCATGGGTTGGGCGCAGCAAAGATCCACTGTAGGAGCAGCCGGTCGACGTTCGATTGCTCGCGATRGCGGTGGGTCAGTCAGAATCATCATTGGTTGCTCTACCGCCATCGCGAGCAATCGAACGTCGACCGGCTGCTCCTACAGTGGATCTTTGCTGCGCCCAACCCATGACTCACTGACATTTCCCCGGGCAACAAAAAACCCGCAGCCCTTTCAGGG
>NZ_JBFULI010000069.1:0-26407 GCF_056400405.1 Pseudomonas sp. P5_B3
ATCGGGCTTTGAAGATGCTTGCCTTCTTACCCCGCTGCGCCGCCTCTATCCGCTTCCTGTTCGTCAGGCCAGCATTTTGCCTCGGGCTTCCTTCAGATTCGCAGTCACCCGCGACACCCTTGCCTCTGGCTAACACTTCCCCTTGCCGGGTGTGTAGAGGACTTTCACCTCCAAGTCACCAGCGAGGCCACCACAGCCAAGCTGGTTGCGCTTACGCGCAACGCGCCATGCCTGGCGCACAAGCAAAAGGCCCGCAGCGATGCGGGCCTTTTTTGTCTGCTAATTATTGGTGTGTGTGTGAGGGCCTCATCGCGAGCAGGCTCACTCCTACAGGTGATTTGTGAACGACGCAGGTCCCTTGTGGGAGCGAGCTTGCTCGCGATGAGGCCGGGACTAACAACTTAATTACCGGCTGGAAACCCGATACACCCGCTCCTCAAGCCGCGTTACACCCGCCTCCAGGAATTTCCCGCCTTCACTCAACACATCCTGATCTTCCAGAATCTTCAGCGTCCACGAGTCCCCGAACAATCGCTGCACTTCATCATCGAGTACAGCAAACGGCGGGCCGGGCATTTGCGTCTGGTCATAGTCCAGAGTAATCACCAGACCATGGGACTCCTTCGGCAGTATCCGCTTCAAATGGGCGGCGTAGCGCTCTCGCATTTCCGTCGGCAGCGCGATCAACGCCGCGCGGTCATAAAGCGCCGCGCAATCGGCAACATCGCCTGCCGTCAGCTCGAAGAAATCACCACACCAAAGCTCGATGGAACCTGCCCGATAAACCTTGAACGGCCCCTGCTCGCTGACGGCCGGATCAAAACCATGCTCGCTGAAAAACTCCTCGACGGCTTTTTCCGACAATTCGACTCCCAAGACCTCATGGCCTTGATGGGCGAGCCATAGCAAATCCAGGCTTTTTCCACATAACGGCACCAACACGCGTGCACCTTCTTCAAGGCTTAACGCTGGCCAGAACCGCTTCAGATGAGGGTTCACCTGCGGCAGGTGAAAGCCGATCTGGTTCGCCGCCCATTTTTTGTGCCAAAACTCAGGCTGCATAATTAACCCCGAAAATTCGATCAAAACACCCTAAAACTTATATTAGATTTAGATTAATGATCTGACTGAAGATGTTGCATCTTAACTCTCAGGAGCTCATTCATGTTCCCTAGCCTGTACATATCCCACGGCTCCCCCATGCTCGCCCTGGAACCCGGCGCCAGCGGGCCGGCACTCGCCCGCCTGGCCGCCGAGATACCGAAGCCAAAAGCCATCGTGATTGTTTCCGCACACTGGGAAAGCGATGAGCTGCTGGTCAGCGGCAATCCACAACCGGAAACCTGGCATGACTTCGGTGGTTTTCCCAAAGCCCTGTTCGAAGTCCGGTACCCGGCTCCCGGCGACCCACGACTCGCCGCAGAGGTTGCCGAGTTATTGAAAACCGCTGGCTTTCCTGCCCGTATCGACAGCAATCGGCCTTTCGACCATGGCGTCTGGGTGCCTTTATCGCTGATGTACCCGCAAGCAGAGATCCCGATTGTCCAGGTTTCGCTGCCCACCCGTGGCGGCCCCGCCCTGCAGACCCGCGTCGGCCACGCGCTGGCCAGCCTGCGCGAGCAAGGCGTGCTGCTGATCGGCTCCGGCAGCATCACTCACAACCTGCGGGAACTGGACTGGCATGCCGGTCCCGAAAGTGTTGAGCCCTGGGCCCAGGCGTTTCGTGACTGGATGATCGAAAAACTCGCCGCGAACGACGAAGCCGCATTGCACGACTATCGCAAACAAGCGCCGAATGCCGTGCGCAACCATCCCAGCGACGAACACTTGTTGCCGCTGTACTTTGCCCGCGCTGCAGGTGGACCGTTCAGCATTGCCCATCAGGGGTTCACCATGGGGGCATTGGGCATGGACATCTATCGCTTCGGCTAGCCCATGGACCGAGTTGCTCCCTTCGCGAGCAGGCTCGCTCCCACAGGGCTCAAGCGTCCCCCCCTCCCCCCAAAAAACAGCAGGCAAAAAAAATCCCCGAGCCAGTCGGGGATTTTTTATGTTCGATCAATCAGCCCGAAAGCGGATCAATCTTCGCGGTAGCGACGCAGCTTCAACTGCTTACCGGCAACGCGAGTGTCCTTCAGTTTGGTCAGCAACTTCTCAAGACCATCTTCCGGCAGTTCGACGAGGCTGAAGCTGTCACGCACCTGGATGCGACCGATCGCTTCACGCGCCAGACCACCTTCGTTGAGGATGGCACCCAGCAGGTTTTTGGCAGCGATACCATCACGCGCGCCCAGCGCGGTACGGCAACGTGCACGGCCTTCGCCCAGTGGCATCGGAGCACGACGCTCGCGGTCACCACGCTCAGGACGATCACCGGAACGCTCTGGACGATCGCCACGTGGTGCGTTGTTCGGCACCAGTGGACGTTCTTTCTCGATAGCGGCCAGGGTCAGCGCTTGAGCGTTGGTTGCCTTGCGCAGCAGGGCTGCGGCCAGGGCACGCGGGCTGCAACCGATGTCGGCAGTCAGGCGATCCAGCAGATCACCGTGAGTCGATTCGGCATCGGCCACCAGCGGCGACAGGCTGTTGGTCAGTTTCTTGATGCGCGCATCCAGAACAGCTTGAGCGTCTGGCAGGCGAACTTCAGCAACCTTTTGACCGGTTACACGCTCGATCACTTGCAGCATGCGGCGCTCACGCGGAGTCACCAGCAGCAGTGCACGACCTTCGCGACCGGCACGACCGGTACGGCCGATACGGTGAACGTAGGATTCCGGATCGTACGGCATGTCAACGTTGAATACGTGAGTGATGCGCGGTACGTCCAGGCCACGAGCAGCAACGTCGGTCGCCACAACGATGTCCAGACGGCCATCCTTGAGGGAGTCGATCACGCGCTCACGCTGGTTCTGGGCGATGTCACCGTTCAGCGCAGCGGCTTTGTAGCCTTTGGCTTCCAGGGCACTGGCCAGATCCAGGGTCGCTTGCTTGGTGCGCACGAACATGATCAGGGCGTCGAAATCTTCCACTTCCAGCAAGCTGAGAACGGCCGAAGTCTTCTGGTCAGCGTGAACCAACAGGTGAGCCTGTTCGATCGCGGTAACGGTCTGGGTCTTGGTCTGGATCTTCACGTGTTGCGGATCGCGCAGGTGGCGTTCAGCAATGGCACGGATCGACTGCGGCAGGGTGGCCGAGAACAATACGGTCTGACGGGTGACAGGCAGGGCCTTGAAGATAACTTCCAGGTCGTCCATGAAGCCCAGTTTGAGCATTTCGTCGGCTTCGTCGAGAACCAGGTGGTTCACGGTCGCCAGTACTTTTTCGTCGCGACGCAGGTGGTCGCACAGACGGCCCGGAGTGGCGACAACGATCTGTGCGCCATTACGGATTGCTTTCAGCTGTGGGCCCATCGGCGCGCCGCCGTAGACAGCCACAACAGTTACGCCCGGCATTTGCTTGGCGTAGGTTTCGAAAGCGGTTGCAACTTGTAGCGCCAACTCACGAGTTGGCGCCAGGATCAGGGCTTGCGGTTCGCGCTTTGCAGGATCGATGCGATGCAGGATCGGCAGGGCGAACGCAGCGGTTTTACCCGTACCGGTTTGCGCCTGACCAATCATGTCGTGACCGGCCATGATGATCGGGATCGATTGCTGCTGAATAGCCGATGGCTCTTCGTAGCCAGTCGCGGTGACGGCTGCAAGAATATTCGGATTAAGATTAAAAGCGGCGAAGCCGCCGGTTTCCTGGGTCATGGGTCTGCCTCTAAGTGCATCCGCAAAGACCCATGCTCCAAAGCTGCGCGTGCCGTGTTGAGACTCAAGAGTCGCCCTGGCAGCTTTGTCGGCGGGGATTTGCGAAAACGAATGAATGAAAAGAATCGTCAAGGGAGAGTCCGCAGTACGGACGTGCAGCCGAAGCTGACTTCGGGGAATTGCTCTACCTAAACGCGGCCCGGCTAAAGGCCGGCGCGCACTATACCGGAATTTGCCAAAAAAGGGAGCTTTTTTTATCCGAAATCCACCGGATACACCGTTGTGTCACAGGCTTTGCGAATAATCGATCAGCCGTCTACTTTTCAAAGGCCCGGCCTTGCGGGTGATGGCGCTAAAACGGTTCACCCTTTGCCGTGCAGACCGCCGGTCTGGCACGTCTTTCCCACCCCGAGGATCACTCCATGAATCAGCCCAGCTCCAGTCGAGTCAGCCGCGAACGGCATGGTCATGTGTTCATGATCGGTCTGGATCGGGTAGCCAAGCGCAACGCCTTCGATCTCGACCTGCTCAACGCATTGAGCCTGGCCTATGGCGAGTTCGAGGCCGACAACGAGGCACGCGTGGCGGTGGTGTTCGCTCATGGCGAGCACTTTACCGCCGGGCTCGACCTGGTCAATGCCAGTGTCACACTCGCAGAAGGCTGGCAGGTACCCGCTGGCGGCTGTGATCCGTGGGGGGTGTTCGCCGGCCCCAGGGTCAGCAAACCGGTGATCGTCGCCGCCCAGGGCTATTGCCTGACCATCGGCATCGAATTGATGCTGGCCGCCGACATCAACCTGTGCGCCAGCAACACCCGGTTCGCGCAGATGGAAGTGCAACGCGGGCTCTTCCCGTTCGGCGGCGCCACCCTGCGCCTGCATCAAGTCTCCGGTTGGGGTAATGCCATGCGCTGGTTATTGACCGGTGACGAATTCGACGCCCGTGATGCCTTGCACTTGGGCTTGGTGCAGGAAGTCATGGCCAGTGAAGACTTGTTGCCCCGGGCGATTGAACTGGCCGAACGGATCGCCCGGCAGGCGCCGCTCGGCGTTCAAGCGACACTGATGTCTGCGCGACAGGCCCGGTATGAAGGCGAAACCGCCGCGGCACAGGCGTTGCCTCTGCTGGTCAAGAAGTTGATGGCTAGCGAGGACGTCAAGGAAGGTGTGCGGTCGATGGTGGAGCGGCGGCCTGGAGTCTTCAAAGGGCTTTAGCCTTGTAGCGCCAGTTGGAAGGCTATCGCGAGCAAGCTCGTTCCCACAGGGGATCGCAGTCAAATGTGGGAGCGAGTTTACTCGCGATGACGCCTTCACAGACAACTCAGGTCGCCGGACGAATGCACTTGATCAACGAATCCAGCGAATACCCCAACCGTGGCGCCAGCGCTTCGGCGCGGGCGATCAGGCCGTCCATGTCCAGTTCCTGATCCAGCTCCGACGGCACGATCAGAATCACGTTGCCCTCCTTCACCGGCAGCTCCCAGTAATGTCGGTGGTACAAACCACGCAACAACGCGGCGCCCAAGGGTTTGCCGTCGTCGGTAGCCCATTGATTGATGACCAGCCAGCCACCCGGATTCAATCGCTTCTGGCAGTTTTCCAGAAAGCTCCAGGCCAGATGCCCGACACCCGGACCGACATCGGTGTAAAGGTCGACGAAAATCAGATCGGCCGGCTCAGCCGTGTCGAGCAGTTCCAGGGCATCGCCAACGCGAATGTACAGGCGCGGATCGTCATCCAGCCCCAGGTACTCGATGGCCAGACGCGGCACGTCCGGGCGTAGTTCGATGGCTTCGACATCTTCCAGCGGCAGGAACTTGAGGCAGGCCTGGGTCAGAGTACCGGCGCCGAGACCGAGAAACAGCGCGCTTTCCGGGTGCTCGTGGCACAGCGCGCCGATCAGCATCGCCCGGGTATAGTCGTACTCGAGCCAGCTCGGATCAGCGGTGAACACGCAGCTTTGCTCGATGGCGTCACCGAACTCGAGAAAACGGTAATCGGCCACTTCCAGCACACGAATCACGCCGAACTCGTCCTGTACCTCGGCGAGCAGATGCTCGACGCGCTCCTCAGTCATTTCATCTCCTGATCGTCACCGGGGCCGGCAACGCAATAACACCGCGTGTAGAGAGCGGCAAAGGCGAGATTGTCGGCGAAGCGACGGGAACAGGTCACGCACTAATTTGCTGATAACATGGAGGTCCGAGCGAAAACACTAGAGACCGTGATGAGCCAACCCTGGAGCCCTGACAGCTGGCGCGCCCTGCCGATCCAGCAACAACCCCAATACCCCGACGCCGCGCATTTGCAGCGGGTCGAGCAGACCCTGGCCAGCTATCCGCCGCTGGTGTTTGCTGGTGAAGCCCGGGAGTTGCGTCGTCAGTTTGCCGAGGTGACCCAAGGCCGCGCGTTTCTGTTGCAGGGTGGCGACTGCGCCGAAAGCTTCGCCGAATTCTCCGCGGCGAAAATCCGCGACACCTTCAAGGTGTTGTTGCAGATGGCGATCGTGATGACTTTTGCCGCCGGCTGCCCCGTGGTCAAGGTCGGGCGCATGGCCGGGCAGTTCGCCAAGCCCCGCTCGGCCAACGACGAAACCATCGATGGCGTGACCCTGCCCGCCTACCGTGGCGACATCGTCAACGGCATCGGTTTCGACGAAAAAAGCCGCGTACCGGACCCGGAGCGCCTGTTGCAGTCCTATCACCAGTCCACTGCCACCCTGAACCTGTTGCGCGCGTTCGCCCAGGGCGGTTTTGCCGACCTGCATCAGGTGCACAAGTGGAACCTGGACTTCATTGCCAACTCGGCACTGGCAGAAAAGTACAGCCACCTGGCCGACCGCATCGATGAAACCCTGTCGTTCATGCGTGCCTGCGGCATGGACAGTTCGCCGCAGTTGCGCGAAACCAGTTTCTTCACCGCCCACGAAGCGCTGCTGCTGAACTACGAAGAAGCTTTCGTGCGTCGCGACAGCCTGACCAACGATTACTACGATTGCTCGGCCCACATGCTGTGGATCGGCGACCGTACGCGCCAGCTCGACGGCGCCCACGTCGAATTCCTGCGTGGGGTGAACAACCCGATCGGGGTCAAGGTTGGCCCGAGCATGAACCCCGACGACCTGATTCGTTTGATCGACGTGCTCAACCCGGACAACGACCCGGGTCGCCTGAACCTGATCGCGCGGATGGGCGCGAACAAGGTCGGCGATCACTTGCCGCACCTGATCCGCGCCGTCCAGCGGGAAGGCAAGCAGGTGCTGTGGAGTTCCGACCCGATGCACGGCAACACGATCAAGGCCAGCAGCGGCTACAAGACCCGCGACTTCGCGCAGATCCTTGGCGAGGTGAAGCAGTTCTTCCAGGTGCACGAAGCCGAAGGCAGTTATGCCGGTGGTATCCATATCGAAATGACCGGGCAGAACGTGACCGAGTGCATCGGTGGTGCGCGGCCGATTACCGAGGATGGTTTGTCGGATCGTTACCACACCCATTGCGACCCACGGATGAATGCCGATCAGTCGCTGGAGCTGGCGTTTTTGATTGCAGAGACTCTGAAGCAGGTTCGGCGCTAAACCCCGTCGCCCCCATCGTCGGAACGCCGCCCGGAGCAAGCTCGCTCCCACAGGATCCGCGCCGCACACAAAATCTGTGAGCGACGCGGTCAATGTGGGAGCGAGCTTGCTCGCGATGGCGTCAGATCAAGCACCGCCAATTTGTGAGAATGCCACCCGCAACCTTGCCGCACTCGCCCGCGGGCAATTCAACTGAACCTGTGCCAGCCCCAGCCAATCCGCCATCTGCCGCAGATTGACCGCCAACGCCAGCATCCCCTCCTCATCCAGCCCCGCTTCCTCTTCATGCACCGCATACACGGCCAAACGGCCCGCCGCCCGTTCGGCGCGCAGGTCTACCCGTGCGGCAATCCGCTCGTTGTGCAAAAACGGCAGGACGTAATAGCCGTACACCCGCTTGTCCTGCGGCGTGTAGATCTCCAATCGATAGCGGAAATCAAACAGCCGCTCAGTCCGGCTGCGCTCCCAGACCAGCGAATCGAACGGCGAGAGCAATGCACTCGCGACGACTTTGCGCGGCACTTTTGGCTCGGGCAGACAATAGGCCGGTTGTCGCCAGCCCTGGACTTCGCAGGTCAGCAATTCACCGGCCTCGACCAACTCGGCCAAACGGGGACGACTGTCCACAGGGTTCAAGCGGAAATAGTCACGCAAGTCCTTCTCCGTTCCCACACCCAAGGCCGTTGCCGCATGCCGCAACAGGCCGCGCTGGGCTTCGTCTTCGCTCAGAATAGGTTGTGCAAGCACCGCCGAGGGAATAACCCGTTCCGGCAAATCGTAGAGCCTTTCGAATCCGCGTCGGCCGGCAACGGTCACTTCACCGGCAGCGAACAACCACTCCAGCGCATGCTTTTCCGCGCTCCAGTCCCACCAGGGGCCGGCCCGTTCCTGACGGGTCGACAGGCTCCCGGCGCCTAGCGCGCCCTGCTCCTCAACCGAAGCCAACACCCGACGAATCGTGTCTTGCTGTTCACGGCCAAAGCGCGCCAATTGCTGATAAATGTCTTCGCCACGGCTCGCACGCTGCATGCGCCAACGCATCAACGGGTACATGGAAAGTGGCAACAACGAAGCTTCATGCCCCCAATATTCGAACAACGTGCGTCGACGGCCCTGACTCCAGGCAGCCTGGTCGAGCAGATCGGAGGAGTAGTTACCGAGGCGGGAAAACAGCGGAAGGTAGTGCGAACGCACCAATGCATTGACCGAATCGATCTGCAAAATGCCCAGCCGTTCGATCAGGCGATTGAGCGCAGCTGCCTTGATCGCCGCTGGCGGCTGCCGCCCGTTGAACCCTTGGGCGGCCAGCGCCAGACGCCGAGCCTGTTTGAGGGTAAAGGACAATGTTGCGGGCATGGGCGTCTCCTTGTCTGCTCGCAACCTACCTCACCGGTAAGGGGTTTGTGTAGCTTGGGACTCATCATTTATGCATCGGGTCATTCCAGAACGGTTTGATCGACTCGTTCTCCACATCCGCACGGCTCATGCCGATGTCCTTGAGTGCTTCGTCGCTCAAGCTCGCCAGCAGTTCGCGCTCGCGATGCAGTTCGTACCAGCGGCTGACCTTGTGCAGCAGATCGGATATCACGTGAATCGAGTGTTTTTCTGCACCGTGGAATTCATGTTGACCTTTCATCTTGTTGCCCTCCGTTTGGATGGCTCCAGTCTCGCGCCGGGTCTAAGATCAATCCAACGAATGTTTCTGATGTCACATATCTCGGAGATTGATGGATGTCTGCCTACCCGAGTATCGATACCGAAGTGTTGCGCACCTTCGTCGCCATCGCCGACCAGGGCGGCTTTACCCGCGCCGGTGAAATGGTCAACCGTACCCAGTCGGCCGTCAGCATGCAGATGAAACGGCTGGAAGAAGATGTGCTGCAGCGCCAGTTGTTCCAGCGCGACGGGCGGCAGGTGCGGCTGACGGCCGAAGGCCAGGTGTTGCTGGGCTATGCGCGGCGGATCCTCAAGCTGCACAGCGAAGTGTTCAACACCCTGCGCGAACCCGATATGGTCGGCACTGTGCGCATCGGCACGCCGGACGATTATGTGATGCGGTTCCTCCCGGGGATTCTGCGCCGTTTTGCCCAGTCCTACCCGCTGATTCAGATAGAAGTGCACTGCGAATCATCCAAACAACTGCTGATGCGCCAGGACCTGGACCTGTCCATCGTGACCCGCGAACCGGGCAGCGAAATCGGCCAGTTGTTGCGCAAGGAGCGTTTTGTCTGGGCCGAGGCGCAATGCTACAGCGCCCACGAGCAGACGCCGCTGCCGCTGGCGATGTTCAACAGTGATTGCTTCTGCCGCCTGTGGGCCTGCAATGCCCTGGATGCCCAGGGGCGCGATTACCGGGTGGCGTACAACAGCGACAGCCTGTCGGCGATCATGGCCGTGGTCAGCGCCGGCCTGGCCGTCACGGCGCAGCTTGAAAGCCTGATTACCGCGGACATGCGCATCCTCGGTGCAGCCGAGGATCTGCCGCTGCTGCCCGAGGCCAGCATCATGCTCGTGCGCAACCTGCATAACCCGTCACCGATCACCGAGTGCCTGGCCGAGCACATAATTGAAGGCTTCAAACCTTGAAGGCGAGCATCACCGCACAGAACACCAGGAACCCGCAAAACAGCCCGCGCAGCAGCCGCTCCGGCAATGCGTGGGCAACCTTCACGCCCCAACTGATGCTCATCAGCCCGCCGACCGCCAAGGGTAAGCCGATCACCCAGTTGACCTGATGGTGCACGGCGTAAGTCACCAGCGTCACCCCGGTACTCGGCAAGGCCAGCGCCAACGATAACCCCTGCGCAACCACTTGGCTGGTGCCGAACAGACTGGTCAGCACCGGGGTCGCCACCACCGCGCCCCCAACACCGAACAACCCGCCCATAGTGCCGGATGCAGCGCCGAGCACGCCCAACCAAGGCCATGAATAGTTCATCTGCGAAGCCGGCGCAGCGCTGGCGGCGAACATGCGAAGCAAGTTGTACGCCGACAGAGCGATCAGAAACGCGACAAAGCCTATACGCATGGTTTGCGCATCAATGCCCACCGCCCAGATCGATCCGAGCCAGGCGAAGCAAAACCCCATGATGGCCAGCGGTAACGCGTTGCGCAGTTCGATCCGGTTGCGCTGATGATAACGCCACAGCGCCAGCATCACGTTCGGCACCACCATCACCAGCGCTGTGCCCTGGGCAATCTGCTGGTCGAGCCCGAACAGCACGCCCAGCAGCGGAATGGCGATCAGGCCGCCGCCGATGCCAAACAACCCGCCGAGCGTACCCAGGGCAGCACCGAAGACCAGATACATCAGAAACTCAATCACGGGCGATTTCTCCTCACGTCATGCGACTGATCCTACGCAGTTGCTTCTGGCGCGGAAACGCACAGCGACGCACAATAGCTGTGCCAAATTCGCACAAGCGCAAATCTGCCATGAACCCCAATCAACTGACCGACCAACTGGCTTTGTTCCTCGATGTGCTGGAAACCGGCAGTTTTTCCGCCGCCTCGCGCCGTCATCCGCTGACCCCTTCGGCCGTGGCACGGCGTATCGACAGCCTGGAAAACGCGGTCGGCAGTCAGTTGTTCATCCGCAGCACGCATGCGGTACGTGCCACCCCGGCGGGATTGGCCTTTGCCGAGCGGGCACGGCGGATCGTTGCCGAGTTGCGCCTGGCCCGGGCCGAGGCGGTGTCCCTGAGCAGCGCGCCGGAAGGTCTGATTCGTATCGATGCGCCGGCAGCCTTTGGGCGCCGGCACCTGGCACCGGTGATTGCCGATTTCCTCATGCTCTATCCCGGGCTCGATGTGCAACTGCACCTGATCGACAGTTTCGTCGACATGCAGGGCCAGAACCTCGGCAAGGTCGATCTGGTGCTGCGCGCCGGGCAATTGGCCGACACCCGACTGGTGGCCACGCCGCTGGCGAGCATCGTGCGCATCGCCTGCGCCAGCCCTGATTATTTGCGGTGTCGCGGCGTGCCCACCGATCCATCACAACTGATTGAACATGACGGACTCGATTGGGATGGTCTGGCCCCGCTGTTCGCCTGGCGCTTCGAGCGGAATGGGCAAATGCAACTACACCGGCCGGCGCGGGTCCGCATGAGCGCCAACAATGCCGAGGCGCTGGTCTGCGGCGCGCTGGCCGGCCTCGGGATTGCGCATCTGCCGACCTGGCTGGCCAGCGAGTACCTGTTGCGCGGTGAGTTGCTGCCGTTGTTCTGCGACAGCGGTCTGCCGAAACCGGAAAGCGCCGGTATCTATGCCTTGCGCCTGGAACAACAACCCAACTCCCGCAGTCGCTTGTTGCTGGAGTACCTGAAGACCCGCTTCAGCCCGGTTCCACCCTGGGATCTGGTACTGCAAACCCATTTGCAACGGCACTGATCAAAATTATCTGGCGCATTAAAGATTCGCCCGCTAGATTCCTAAGATCACAGATCAAGGCTCCGACATGAACACCGAGCGCAACACCCCGGATAACTGCGACAACCTGTTGCTGGACAATCAGGCCTGTTTTGCCCTGCATTCCACTTCGCTGATGATGACCAAGGTCTACAAACCCCTGCTGCAAGCGCTGGGGCTGACCTACCCGCAATACCTGGCGATGATGGTGTTGTGGGAACGGGACGGTTTGACCGTAGGCGAAATCAGCACGCGGTTGCTGACCGACCCTGGCTCGTTGACGCCGCTGCTCAAGCGCCTGGAAGCCGAAGGCTTGCTCAGCCGCACCCGCAGCCGCGAGGACGAGCGGGTGGTAATCGTCGAACTCACCGAGCAGGGCCGAGCCTTGCGCGACAAAGCCCGGGATATTCCCCAGTGCATCCTCGGCGCCAGCGGAATGACACTGGAGCGCCTGCAAAACCTGCAAGCGGAGCTGCAAGAGTTGCGTCGCCACCTGCAAGACAGCCTCTAGCCGCCAACCCACCACAAATCCCCCTGTGGGAGCGAGCTTGCTCCGGGCGGCGATCCGACGATTGCAGTGTCACATTCAGCAATGATGCTGACTGACACACCGCCATCGCGAGCAAGCTCGCTCCCACAGTAGCTCTGCGGCCCACCAGAAAATTGGGCTCGCCACCTCTTCCTGAAAAAAATCCCCACTGAAACATCCCCCTCGATAGCTCTAGTTCAACACTTCCAACCAAAACGCCTCCGCTGCCTTTCCGTCTTTTTCAAATTTCTTTGAAATTTTATATTGCGCGCTAAACATTAGCGCGATACATTCATCTCGCACTTACTTAGCGCGCAAACATTTAGCGCAAAAAAAACAAACCCCGAACGAGGCTTTCACCATGCAAACTCTCTACACCGCAATCGCAACTTCCACTGGTGGCCGTGACGGTCGTGCGGTTTCCAGCGACAACATCCTCGACGTCAAACTCGCCACCCCGAAAGAACTCGGCGGTGCTGGCGGCGCAGCCACCAACCCTGAGCAACTGTTCGCCGCCGGCTACTCCGCCTGCTTCATCGGCGCCCTGAAATTCGTGGCCAGCCAGACCAAGCGCAGCATCCCGAACGACGCCTCGATCACCGCCCACGTCGGCATCGGCCAGATCCCTGGCGGCTTCGGTCTGGACATCGACCTGCACATCAGCCTGCCGGGCCTTGAACAAGCCGATGCACAAGCACTGGTCGATGCGGCCCACCAGGTCTGCCCGTACTCCAACGCCACCCGTGGCAACGTCGATGTGCGTCTGCACGTCACCGTCTAACAGCTGACCTATCAGGCCCGAACAGGAAATGAACATGAACACTTTCAGCAAAGTCTTGACCGGTACCCTTCTCGCCATGTCCATCGGCAACGCGTTTGCAGGTACCGGGGTTGAACACAACACCCAGGCATTCCTCGACGTTCTGAACGCCGGCACCGGCAAGCCGATGGAGCAAATGACACCCGCCGAGGCCCGCGCCGTTCTGGTAGGCGCGCAGGCCGGGGTGAAGCTGACGCTGCCAAAAGCCGATGTCAGCCAGAAGACCATTCAAGTCGACGGCCAACCGATCAGCCTGACCATCGTCCGGCCGGCCGGGGTCAAGGGTGAGCTGCCGGTGTTCATGTTCTTCCACGGCGGTGGCTGGGTACTGGGAGATTTCCCGACCCACGAGCGGCTGGTACGTGACCTGGTGACGGGTTCGGGTGCAGCGGCTGTCTTCGTGAACTACACGCCGTCGCCGGAGGCGCATTACCCGGTGGCGATCAACCAGGCTTACGCGGCGACCCGATGGGTGGCCGAGCACGGTAAAGAGATCAACGTCGATGGCAAGCGCCTGGCGGTAGCCGGCAACAGTGTCGGCGGCAACATGGCGGCGGTGGTTGCGCTGATGGCCAAGGACAAGGGCACACCGGCGATCAAGTTCCAGGTGCTGCTGTGGCCGGTGACTGATGCCAACTTCGAAACGGCGTCCTACAACCAGTTTGCCGAGGGGCACTTCCTCACCAAAAACATGATGAAGTGGTTCTGGGACAACTACACCACCGACGCCAATCAACGGAACGAGATCTACGCCTCACCACTGCGCGCGACCACCGCCCAGTTGAAAGGACTGCCTCCAGCGCTGGTGCAGACCGCCGGAGCCGACGTGTTGCGCGACGAAGGCGAAGCCTACGCCCGCAAACTGGACGAGGCCGGAGTGCCGGTGACCTCGGTTCGCTACAACGGCCTGATCCACGACTACGGTTTGCTCAACGTGGTGAGCCAGGTGCCGGCGGTACGTTCGGCGATGTTGCAGGCTTCGCAAGAGCTCAAGGAACACTTGAAGAAATAACGCAGTACCCCATGTAGGAGCGAGCCTGCTCGCGAAAGCGATTTGCCAGACGCGTCGTCATTGCCTGACACGCCGCCATCGCGAGCAAGCTCGCTCCCACAGGGTTTCTGGTTGAACCCGAAATCGCAGGCACAAAAAAGCCCGACTCAATGGTCGGGCTTTTTCATTCCTCAAGCTGTGCTTATTTGGCACGGCCTTTGTAGGAACCGCCTTCGCGGGTATCGATCTCGATCATGTCGCCGATTTCGATGAAGTCAGCAACCGACAGCTCGGTACCGTTCTTCAGTTTGGCAGGCTTCATCACCTTGCCGGAAGTGTCGCCGCGAGCGGAACCTTCGGTGTAGTCAACCTGACGCACGATGGTGGTCGGCAGCTCTACGGAAACCAGACGCTCGTCGAAGAACACGGCTTCGCAAACGTCGGTCATGCCTTCTTCCACGAATGGCAGAACGGCTTCGATGTCTTCAGCGTTCAGCTCGTACATGGTGTAGTCGGTGGTGTCCATGAACGTGTAGGAGTCGCCGCTGATGAAGGACAGGGTCGCTTCCTTGCGGTCGAGGATCACGTCGTCCAGCTTGTCGTCCGCACCGTATACGGTTTCGGTCTTGTAGCCGGTCAGCAGGTTCTTCAGCTTGGTCTTCATGATCGCGCTGTTACGACCGGACTTGGTGAATTCAGCTTTCTGAACCAGCCAAGGATCGTTGTCGATACGGATCACGGTACCGGGTTTGAGTTCTTTACCAGTTTTCATTGCGAATATCCGAATTTGGATGGGATTTACAAAAATCTAGGCCGCGTATCATATCCAATTTCCATAAAACTGTACCAGCGCCGTGGCAAGATCGGCCTGCAAGGCCTGTTCCAGACACCACGCCTCGGCGTGTTTTTCCAGCTCTGGCCAGTGTTTACGGGTGAATTGCCAGTGGTCGGCCATTTTCTCACCGGCGTTCCACGCGCGCCAGAGACCGCTGATCGCCTCCCGCGCAGGTTCAGACAGCCCCTTTATATAGACTTCGAGGAAAGCCTCGAGTTTGTCCAGATGGATATCTTCTTCCTGCCGGTAGATGTGCCAGAGAAATGGCCGGCCGGCCCATTGAGCGCGCACAAAGGAGTCTTCGCCGCGCACGGCATTGAAATCGCAACACCACAGCAACAAGTCGTATTGGTCCTGGCGGACGAACGGCAGCACTTGCACGGTCAAGGCATCACGCACATGCACGGCACCGGCCGCCAAACCCTCCACACCGAGCCAACGCTCTACGTCGCCGACAATCCGCCCTTCCGGCACCAGCAGATGAGTGGCCGTAGAATCGCCAGCCATCGCATCGAGCCAACTGGCCAGCCCGGTGTTTTCGTAAGCAAACAATGAGATCAACTGCGCACCGGGTGCACGATCAATCCCCAAACCGTGCAGGAATTCTGTTTGAGCCTGCGGGTTTTGCTGAAATTGCCGACGACGCTCCAGCAACCCTCGCTCACGCAGCAGTCCGCCGGTGCCCTTCTGGAATCCAGGGAAGAAGAAGAACTTCTGCACGCTTTTGTACTTCACCGAGGGCAAACCGTGGCAGCCGACCACCCAGTCCTCGGCACTCAGGTAATCGAGGTTCATCCACAGCGGCGTCTTTTCCCGTTCGGCCATGGCGTCCATATAGGCGCTCGGCAACTGGCAGGCAAATGCGGCAATCACCACATCGGCGGCTTCGGTCGGCTGCCACTCGGCGGGCCATTGGCGCACTTCGACGTCTTGCTGCCACTGCTGCGCAGCGTGGATGTCGATTTCCGGGCACAGGCGCTCGAACGCTCGCAGATCATCGACCCACAGACGCACCGCCACTCCATGCTCGGCCACCAGTTGCCGGGCCAGTCGCCAGGTCACGCCGATGTCGCCGAAGTTGTCGACCACGGTGCAAAAAATATCCCAGCGGGTTTTCATTTCAGGCATTGCAGGCTCCCGTTGGCAAAGGCGCCGATTGTCCGCATAAATTACCCCGTGCAGAAGAGCCGACGGCGATTATTCTTCATGCGACAATCGCCACTCGCCAGTGACTTTTCGCCAGGAGGCAATCATGCCCCACCGTCCCACTCCGCGCCGATCCTTCCCGATCAGCCTCAATGCCCTGCAACTGACCGGCAGCATCGCCCTCGGCATGTGGCTGGGATTCATTGCCATTGTGCTGACCTGCTGGCTCGCTTCGCGCCTGCTTTTCAGCGAACAACTGGCACCTGTGGCGGCAGCTGTGGAACAACTGGCCAAACCACCTGTGATGACTCAACCAGTGCCGGACATCGCGCCACAGAGCCCGCAGTTCGAGCAATACGAAGAGAACCTGCGCAAGAACGAGCAGCAGCAACGGCTCGATCAGGCACGCAGCAGCAGCCGTAACCTGTCCAACCCAAGCTGTCAGTTCTGGCTGCAACAGGACCGAACTGCACCCAGCGAAAAAAGCCGCGCCAACGTCCTGCAATTCTGCGATTGATCATGAATAAACACATTGTCCACCAACTGATTCTCGACAAGCTGCGGATCGATCTCGACATCGCCGAACGGGCCGCGCAAACCGCCTACGAAACGGCGACCCACGAAGAAAACATCGCCGAGAACAAGTACGACACCCTGGGGCTGGAAGCCTCCTATCTCGCGGCCGGGCAAGCCAGGCGGGTCGAAGAAATTCGCCAGTCACTGAGCCTCTGCCAGAACCTGGTCCTGCGCCCGTATGACGATCAGCGGGGCATCGAAGTGGGCGCGCTGCTCGGGCTCGAGGACGAAAAGGGGCGCGAACAATGGCTGTTTCTGGCCCCCGATGCGGCCGGATTGAAAGTCGATCTGGTGGGACAGCTGATTACTGTCATCACCCCCCGCTCACCGCTGGGCAAAAGCCTGCTGGGCAAGTTCGAGGGCGATGAGGTGGAGATTATGGTGGCGGGCGCTCGGCAACAGTTCGCTGTCACCGAGGTGGTTTGAGCGGCAGGAAACGCTATCAGTGAACGGGCAGTTCGACGCCGTCGAACAGCTCTTCCAGTTCCTGCTTGTTGTGGCATTGAATGGCCTTGGCCATGACTTCGCGGGTCAGGTGCGGCGCGAACTTCTCGATGAAGTCGCACATGAAACCCCGCAGGAAGGTGCCGCGACGGAAGCCGATCTTGGTCACGCTGGACTCGAACAACTCACTGGCATCGAGCACCACCAGGTCGCTGTCGAGTTTGCTGTCGACGGCCATTTTCGCCACGATGCCCACGCCCAGCCCCAGGCGAACATAGGTCTTGATCACGTCGGCGTCGGCGGCGGTGAACACCACTTTCGGCGTCAGGCCGCGATGGCTGAAGGCTTCGTCGAGTTTCGAGCGGCCGGTAAAGCCGAACACGTACGTCACGATCGGGTACTCGGCCAGCGCTTCGAGGGTCAGTTTCGACAGCTTGGTCAAGGGGTGGCCCTGAGGCACGACCACACATCGGTTCCAGCGGTAGCACGGCATCATCACCAGATCACCGAACAGCTCGAGCGCTTCGGTGGCAATGGCAAAATCCACGGTGCCATCAGCGGCCATTTCGGCGATTTGCATCGGCGACCCCTGATGCATGTGCAGGGCAACGTCCGGGTATTGCTTGATGAAATTGCTGATCACCGGCGGCAACGCATAACGCGCCTGGGTGTGGGTGGTGGCGATCGACAGGGTGCCTTTCTTCTCGTTGGAGAATTCCTGTGCGATCTGCTTGATGCTTTCAACCTTGCGCAGAATTTCGCCAGCGGTGGTGATGATGCGCTCGCCGGCCGGGGTAACGCGGGTCAGGTGCTTGCCGCTGCGGGCGAAAACCTCGACGCCCAGTTCGTCTTCCAGCAGACGGATCTGTTTACTGATGCCCGGTTGAGAGGTGTAAAGACTTTGGGCTGTAGCGGAAACGTTGAGGTCGTGGTGCGCCACTTCCCAGATGTAGCGCAATTGTTGAAGCTTCATATGAATCCCTCAAAGCAGGTAGACGCCACGGGCATCAGCGACGGTATATAACTATATTAATGGCATGAAGAATAAATCTAGAACTTTTTTATCAGATTGCCATTATTCTGTTCTAGCGATCCCCTTGGCGACGACGTTGCACCAGCGGCACCAGATAGACCGGCACCTTGGACAGTTGCAGCACACGGGCGGCGGTTCGCCCCAGAGGCGTTTCCGCACCCGCACCGTGGCTGTGACTTCCTACGATCAACAAATCCACGGAGAGTTTCTGCGCCTGGTCCAGAATCACCTGCGACGGATCGCCCTGCAGCACCCGCACTGCCTGAATCCGCTCCAGATCGTGCTCCCCTTCATCCCCCAACTCCTCACGAAAACTGTCGAGCACCCGCTGCTCGATACTGGCAATAACTGTATTCAGGCCCTGGCTGTGAAACTCGTTCAGCGCCTGTTCATCGAGATAACTTTCCAGCACCGATTCGGCAAACAACCCCATGGGTTCAACCGCATGCACCACATACAAATCGGCATTGAAGGTCCGGGCCAGCTCCAGGGCATGCTGCATCACCACGGGCGCGTACAGGCCAAGGTCAGTGGCATACAGCATCGAACGAATCATATGACCTCCTCGACTGCCAACATGGCGGAGATTTGATTCAGCTTAGCAGTGCCTTGGCGACTACGACGTGCGGCGCAACGCATTGAACGCTGGGCTTAAACCTTTTGTTCGTTGCTTATGCCATGGGGCACATGACCGGTGGCGACGACTTCACGGGCCAATTCGCAGTGGCCGGCCTGATCGTCGAAAAACACATCGGCCGCGAAGGCTTCGAGAAAGGCTGACTTGGTCAGGCCTCCGAGGAACAGCGACTCGTCCAGACGAATGTCCCATTCGCGCAACGTGCGAATCACTCGCTCATGGGCCGGCGCCGATCGCGCCGTGACCAGCGCGGTACGGATCGGACAGGCGTCCTCCGGGAACTCACGCTGCAACAGATTGAGAGCCGCGAGAAAGCCCTTGAACGGCCCACCGCGCAACGGCTCGCGGGCGGCCTCACGCTCGCTGGCCTGGAACGCCTCCAGACCTCCGGTCTGATAAATGCGCTCCGACTCATCGGAAAACAGCACCGCGTCTCCGTCGAAGGCGATGCGCAATTCGTCGCTGGCCGCACGACTGGCACCGCCCGACAGAATGGTCGCCGCGGCGAACCCGGCGTCCAGTGCATTGCGTACGTCTTCGGCGTGGGTCGAGAGAAACAGGTCGCAGCCAAAGGCCTTGAGGTAGGGATACGGACTGCGCCCGCCGACAAAGGCCGCGCGCGAGATTGCCAGTCCGTAATGGTCAATCGAGTTGAATACCCGCAGCCCGGTGTCGGCGCTGTTGCGCGACACCAGAATCACCTCGACCCGGGCACGACCGAGGCTATTGTTGAGATTCAGGAGTTTCTGCACCAACGGAAAAGCATCGCCGGGCTCGAGGATTTCGTCTTCGTGTTCAATCTGATACTGCCGGTAGGCTTCGACGCCGCTCAACAGATAAACCTTGTGGCTTTCGCTCAGGTCGAACAGCGCCCGCGAAGAAATCGCCAGCACCAGTTTGTCGTCAATTGCCTTTGGCATGCCCTTCCCCCTCAGGTCGGTCGACTCAGGTGTTTCGTCGATCAATGAAACTCAAACTGCGATACAAGGCCTCGATACGCGGCATCTCACACCCGGCTGCCTTCGCCGCCGCCAAAGGCCGGGCATAGATCGCGGCCAGTTCCAGCGGTCGCTTGTGCAAGTAATCGTGGTACATGCTCGGCCAGTAGTCAGGCATTTTTTCGGTCACCATGAACAGGTGCTCGGCATACCCCGCCGGTACATCGTGCCCGCACGCGACTGCGCCTTGCACCACTTCAGCCATCAGCGCCTTGATCAGTTCGCGACTGTCGGCATCAGCCATCAGTGGTGTAGTACTCGCTCCCAGCAACACCGACAGACCGTTGTACGGGATATTCCAGACCAGTTTTTGCCAACGCGCCTGATGCAAATTCGCCATGGCCTGGGAATCGAGGCCGGCGTTGCGAAACAGCCCGACACCCTCCTCGACAATCGCAGTGCGTGCCGGCCCGTCGGCGGGACCGCTGTGATAACCAACGTGCACTGCGCCCAGCGCCTGATGGGTAATGACGCCCGGTGCCTGGCGATGAACGCAGATGTAGCAGAGCCCGCCGAGCACATGCAGCGAATCGGGGAGCAAATCACGCAGACTGTCTTCGACGTCCAGGCCATTTTGCAACAGCAGTACCTTGGCGTTCGGCGCCGCCGCTTGCAGGATGGCGGGTGCCAGGTCGGCGTTACTGGTGGTTTTCGCGCCCACCAGCAGCCAGTCGCAGGGTGGCATGTCTCCAGCGTTCGAATAAGCCTGCACCGGGTTCAGTTTCAGCGCGCCATGGGGCGCGCTATCGACTTGCAACCCGTGCTCGGCCACAGCGGAAAACTCGCTGCGCAGCAGAAAATGCACATCAAAACCGGCACGCGCCAGCATCACCCCGTAGAAACCGCCGATTGCGCCGGTCCCGATAATGCCGATTGTCGGCCTGGCAACTGTCCCCATCATGGCAACTCCTCTGCTGTTCGACTCAGCGCCTGGCGCACCGCCCGATTGAGCTCGGTGTCGGTCAGGCGGGATTTCAGTGCTCCGAAGAATTCGCCGTCGCGAACGACAAACAGCGCCGGCAAGTGAAAGACCTGATAACGCTCGACCACCCCGCCGTTATTGCCGGCATCGATCCAGCACAGTCGATCGACTGCCAGATCGAGTGTCGGCAATTGCTCGCGGGCAAAACGGCAACCGGCGCAGCCGACACTGGTGAAAATAACCAGTGATACGCCGCTCATCGCCAGCAGCCGTTGGTCGGCGTCGAAATCGGTCAGTTCCAATTCGACCACTATACTGGGTGTAACAATGTCAGATGGCCGACACATGGAGTCTGTGTTCATGGGACGATTTATTCCTCACCCTGACGATGTGCCCGTCGAATTAACGTTGCTGAAACCTGAATGTATTTCGCGACGACAGCTGCACACTATCAGCCTCGGGGGCATGGCTTGCAATTATCACCGCGCGTGGCGCTACGGCACCGCGCTGGAGGTACGCATGCCGACCGTGAACCCGGACATGCGCTACCTGGGCTATGTCGCCTGGTGCCTGCGGCGCAAGCGCGGTTATCTGGTAGGCATCGTCTTCGTCGACGAACAAACGCTATTCAGCGCCCGAATGGGCGAGCAGGTGTGCCAGATCGAACGTTACTGCCGCCTGCATGACGCCCACGACGACTTGCAGAATATCCAGGCTCGGGCCCTTGAATGGGTACAGGAGCACGCCGACGAGTTCTCTCACGATTCGGTGCGCAAGGCTTTTGCGCAGCCGGTGCTGGAATAGGGGTGTTCTTGATCGGTTTGCCCCTCATGGCAGGGAAACTGACTGCGAAAGCCCACCAAACCGGCGTCTGCCCATTGTCGAGCCACGGTGTAACGCGCTAAGGTTCGGCTCCCCGACGCGCTTAATTTGCTGTGCTCCGCCGCGCGGGTTCGCTGGCGGCCGGCACCCGTGACCTGACGAGTAAACGATGGCTGATTTACCGATCAACGACCTAAACGTCGCCTCCAACGAGACTCTGATCACTCCCGATCAGCTCAAGCGCGATATTCCCCTGAGCGACGCCGCACTGCGCACCGTCACCAAGGGCCGCGAAGTCATTCGCAACATTCTGGATGGCACCGACCACCGCCTGTTCGTCGTCATCGGGCCTTGCTCGATCCACGACATCAAGGCCGCCCATGAGTATGCCGAGCGCCTGAAGGTTCTCGCTGCCGAAGTGTCCGATACCCTGTATCTGGTCATGCGCGTTTATTTCGAGAAGCCACGTACCACCGTCGGCTGGAAAGGCTTGATCAACGACCCGTATCTGGACGACTCGTTCAAGATCCAGGACGGCTTGCACATCGGTCGCCAGTTGCTGCTGGACCTGGCCGAAAAAGGCCTGCCGACCGCCACCGAAGCCCTCGACCCGATCTCCCCGCAATACTTGCAGGACCTGATCAGCTGGTCGGCCATCGGCGCGCGCACCACCGAATCCCAGACTCACCGTGAAATGGCCTCCGGCCTGTCCTCGGCCGTCGGCTTCAAGAACGGCACCGATGGCGGCCTGACCGTGGCGATCAACGCCCTGCAGTCGGTTTCCAGCCCACACCGTTTCCTGGGCATCAACCAGGAAGGTGGCGTGTCGATCGTGACCACCAAGGGCAATGCCTACGGTCACGTGGTGTTGCGCGGCGGCAACGGCAAGCCGAACTACGATTCGGTCAGCGTTGCGCTCTGCGAACAGGCGTTGAACAAGGCGAAGATCAAGCCGAACATCATGGTCGATTGCAGCCACGCCAACTCCAACAAGGATCCGGCCCTGCAACCACTGGTGATGGAGAACGTCGCCAACCAGATCCTCGAAGGCAACAAGTCGATCATCGGCCTGATGGTTGAAAGCCACCTGAACTGGGGCGCCCAGGCGATCCCGAAAGACCTCGCCGACCTGCAATACGGCGTGTCGATCACCGACGCCTGCATCGACTGGACCGCGACCGAAAACACCTTGCGCAGCATGCATGCCAAGCTCAGGGATGTGCTGCCTAAACGCGATCGCAGCTGATCGCTTTTAGCGAACACACAAAAACGCCGGACTAAACCCGGCGTTTTTTTATGCATTCGTTTTATTGAAGGTCACTGACTCAGCTTGGCCGCATGCCGCTGGTGACGCTCCATGTAGCGCTCGACGTAGGAGCACGATGGAATGACGGTGTAGCCCATTTCGTCCGCGTACTCCAGCGCCTTCTCGGTCAAGGCTGCAGCAATACCGCGACCACGCAACGCGTTGGGCACGAAGGTGCGATAAATATCCAGGGTCTGCTTCCCCAGATCCATATAGGTCAGATAGGCACGATGACCGTCCACAATGGTCTCGAACTGATGACCAGCCTGGTCATGGTGGATGGACAACGCCTCGCTCATCACTACTCCTCGCGGGTCTGGAATTTTGACCCCTACCTTACCGATGTTTTTCCGACGAAGGAACATCTACGCCACTCCGTGCCTGAATGGACACCGAGAAGAGCTGCACCGATCTCGCGCTACCGAGCACGTACAAATAGTAGGCACCATTGACAGAAATGCTCAAGGTGCGCTCGTCATCATGCAGGTTGGCAGGTGCTGCTCCGGATCACGCAGGAATGGCTCGACCGAAGATCACTCCGGGTCGATAGCCTGAACATTGCCGGATGTTGAGACTTAAGACGAGCGCCCATTGTTAAAGTCACCTGAACATCGAGAAAGATATTGCGAGGCGCTACGCAAAAGCCGAACAAAAGTGTAGACGAACCCATGTAGACGGGCTCTAGCCAGACTGGAAAAAGAGCGGTGTGCCGAAGGAACTTTTACTCGCCAGCTGGCTCAGCCACGGGCCTTGCAGCTGGATGTTTTTTAATCAGTTCAGTTAAAAGTTGCTCGAAAAAGAATCAACGCCTACAATTTTTTTTGCTTCTTGCGTCACGTCAGTTTTACTTACTACAAGTAATAGGTAGTATGTACGCCGGCTATTTCCTCAATCGGAGGAGATAGCTACTTAATAGAAAGTCCTTGAAGGGGAACACGATGAACAACGTTCTGAAATTCTCTGCTCTGGCCCTGGCCGCAGTTCTGGCTACCGGTTGCAGCAGCGCATCGAAAGAAACCGAAGCACGTCTGACCGCTACTGAAGACGCAGCTGCTCGCTCCCAGGCTCGTGCAGACGAAGCTTACCGTAAAGCTGATGAAGCTCTGGCTGCTGCTCAAAAAGCACAACAGACTGCTGACGAAGCTAACGAGCGTGCTCTGCGCATGCTGGACAAAGCTAGCCGCAAGTAATAGTCCTTCGGGATTGTTATCAAGCCGATCCATTTTTTGGGTCGGCTTTTTTATTGCCCGGCGTTTCTCCAGGCAATAAAAAACCCGTCGACGCGGTCCGCGCCGACGGGCTCTTTACAAGCTTACTGCATCGGGTCGACCGGAGTGCTCGACACCATCGGTGCGGCGTTGTTGCCCGGCACAGCAATCTCCACCGGCAGGCCGTCTTCAGCGGCAACCACATCACGCACCACATCCCAGTTCATGCGCAGGTTGTTAGTGATGTCTTCACGCTTGAGCATCGCGTTGATGACCGCGGTGTGCTTGTCGACCACCGACGGGTTGCCCTTGTCGTCCAGCGGCGTATGCGCCTCCAGATAGACCTTGCCGCCACTCAAACCAAACTTGTACGGGTCGTTGATGATCCGCACCGACGTACCGACCGGCACCATGCCCGCCATTTCCAGCACGTTGTTGTTGAACATGCGGAAGCAACCGTGGCTGGTGCGCATGCCGATACCGAACTTCTTGTTCGAACCGTGGATCAGGTAGCCCGGTGTGCCCAGGGTGAACTTGAACGGCCCCAGCGGGTTGTCAGGGCCGGCCGGCACGACGTTGGGCAGCGGATCACCGTCTGCTGCGTGCTCGGCCTTGATCGAAGCCGGCGGCGTCCAGGTCGGGTTCGGCGTCTTGGCGGTGATGCTGGTGTGGGCAATCGGCGAGCCCCAGCCTTCACGACCGATACCCAGCGGGAACGTGTACACCACGTTCTTGCCTTTCGGGTAGTAGTAGAGGCGGTACTCGGCCAGGTTGATCACGATGCCTTCACGCGGGCCTGGTGGCAGGATGAAGCGGGTCGGCAGAATGATTTCCGTGCCGGCGCCTGGCAACCATGCATCGACACCCGGGTTGGCCGCGACCATTTCCGTGTAGCCCAGATCGTAGGCGGTACCAAGGTCGGCGAAGGTATCTTCGTACTTGGCCTTGATCACCTGCACCTGGCCGATGATGTCCTCACCGGGCGGTGGCAGGGGAAACTCCAATGCTGCAACGGGACCGGCCACCAAAAGGGCGGCAAGTGACAGGCAGCGGGTGACGGCAGGAAAGCGCGACAACATCCGGAAAATCCTTCGCATGATCAACTGAGAGTATAAGAACGCGATTGTACACCGCTGTCCGTTATTTCGGGGAGATGGCCCGATTGCAGGCACTGTAAGGCGATTTTGCGATTTTCCTCGATCCCGTGTGGGAGTGAGCCTGCTCGCGATGGCTGTGTGTTGGGTGACGTGTTTTTTACGGATGTACATATCCGTTTCTGCGGATGCGGTTACCTGTGGGAGCGAGCTTGCGATGGCGGCGTGGCAGGCGGCATGGATTTTTGAGGGTGTACATATCCGTTTCTGCGGTAACGGCCACTTAGGGTTCCGCCCTTACGGCGGGTCACTTGGAAAAGCCCCAAGTAACCAAGGGCTCTTGCCCCTGACATTCGGTGCCTCGCTGTGGCTCGGCATGCCCTCGCTCCGGTCCTGCTCCGTGGGCCCGCCGCCATCGGCCATCCATGGCCGGGGGCGGCTAACCCGGCATCCATGCCGGGTTGCCCACTGCGCAGAACCTCCACTCGGCCTCACGAGGGGGCGTACACCGCAACAGCGCCCGAGGCGGCCTACCGGCCGGCCTGTTTGCCGGCCTGTTTGCCGGGCTCGTTTGTCTGTGAGGTACCTGGTCGACTGGCAGGTCGCCATCGCGAGCAAGCTCGCTCCCACAGGTACTCAGTACATCTGCAAGGTCTGGGTCGGCTGTCAGGCCGCCTTCGCGAGCAGGCTCACTCCCACAGAAAAGCAAAGGCAGATCGGCGTGCGCAGACGCTCTTCACCACTCATCAGGCCGAGCGTTAGCTCGCCTGCAGCTTTTGATCTTGATCCACCCGCCCCCTCGGCAGGCTGAGCGGAGGTGTTTATCCGGGGATTGGCGCGCAGCGCCGTTCGACGCAGTCGAACTCATTGCATGTAGGTCGAAGCGAAGCCGACCGGAGGGCAATGCCCCCGGATGAATACCGGAGCGAAGGAACGCCGAGCCTAAGCGAGGGGCCGTACGTAAGGGGCGAGACTTTTTGGTTCCTTTTGTGTCGTTTGACAAAAGGGACTCGCCGTAAGGGCCAGCCCTTTCAAGGTCTTCGTTTAGAATCCCCTAAAACTCCAGTCAGGGTGACGAAAACGATGTGGGCAGAAGTTCTAGCGCGGTTTGAAAAAAAGACACCGGCCAGTGTCATGACGAAATTGATACTGGAGCAGGCTGTTCCTGCCGAATGGGTTGATCAGGTGTTTGAAGAACACCGTCAACGCCAGTACCCGCGTGAGCTGTTGTTTTCGACCATCGTTGAGCTGATGTCCCTTGTTTCATTGGGTTTGCGCCCGTCTTTGCATGCCGCTGCCCGGCAAATGGAG
>NZ_JBFULI010000070.1:0-26175 GCF_056400405.1 Pseudomonas sp. P5_B3
GTAGTAGTAGTAGTAGTAGTAGTAGTAGTAGTAGTAGTAGTAGTAGTAGTAGTAGTAGTAGTAGTAGTAGTAGTAGTAGTAGTAGTAGTAGTAGTAGTAGTAGTAGTAGTAGTAGTAGTAGTAGTAGTAGTAGTAGTAGTAGTAGTAGTAGTAGTAGTAGTAGTAGTGCGTGGCGCCGCCGGTGGGGTCCGGCACCATCCCAGCCATCACTTGGTCAGCAGCAATCTGCGCCTGAGCAAATTCGCGGAACGAAATCTGCTTGGCGCCACTGAGGTAGGCGAAGTTCGGATCGTTCTTGTTCCAGCAACTGAACTGGTACGGTATCTGGCACACACCGCCATAGCCCTCTCCCCACCACGACTTGGCCTTGCCATCGTTCACGCGGTTGCGGATGGTCCAGGCCACTGCGACCTGGCCGGCCAGGCTTTCGCCGCGAGATTCGCCCCACAAGGTGCGGGCGAAGATGTCTCGGTCCTTATCTGTTACAGGCATAGTTTTCTCCAAGCGTAAAAACGCCCGCAACTGGGCGGGCGTTCGGAAGGATCTGCAGCAACTGCTGCTGAGTGATCGGCATGCTTTTCTCTAGGCAAAAAAACGCCCGCTCTAGACGGGCATTCCGTTCCTATAAAATGGATCGTAAGAGCAAATCGTTGAGCCCCCTCGATCCAACTATTTAAACTTTCCTGACAGTAAACCTCAGCCCCTGAATCCCCGGGGAGATTGCGTTGGTAGTGCCGTTATACAGCGTCACCTTGATCGTATCAGGCCCCGTTACCTGCGCAGAAACCAGCAGTGCGAACGGGTAGATACTTACATCCACTTGGTCCCCGAAGACGACTCCGCTCACCACGAAATCAAACGAAGTAAAACCGCCGGTGGCAATGGTGGGTACGCTCCAAGAACCTGTCGCCAGGATCGTTGCCGGAATGTACAGGCTTGGGTTTTCATACACTCGCAGCTTGCCAACCAACGCGCCCGGCAAGGCCACACCGACTGCAATAGTGTTACGCAGCCCACGGCCAACTCGGCCCGCCAGGTTATCGGGCGCAACTGCCACCTTGCAATCGACGATATCCCAAGTAGGGTTAGCTCCGGCAATGGGCGCCAATTCGCTGAGCGGTTTCAACAGATCCACGCCAGACAAGGCGACTGTGACATCTCCATGGTCGCCAGACACCAACAGCCGTTCGCCACTACCCGCCAGAGCACCGCCCTGCATGGTGAGCTTGGCTGTATTTCGGACACCGTAAACTGTCGCTCGACTGTTGGTAAGTTTCAGCTCCCCGACGTTGAGCGCATCATAGATCGGCCCTAAATATCGAATGTCTCCCCGGTACGCAACGGCGCTGTCAGCGATCTCCCAGTCCTTGGCGTGGAGCATACCGATCCATGCGTTAGCTACCTGGACGATGCACTGGTCCACTGTCGTGCGCTCACTAAACACCTTCAGATTCTTAATTTCAAACAGGGTCGTCAGGGATGATGTGAACTTGGCGGCACTCCGAATTCCTCGAATAGAGATAATGTTGTCCTCTACTTGCTTTCCTCCCTTAACTACAACACCGTCGATCAATACCCGATCAAAAAACTTGAAGGGGGTGGTGCGACCCAATGGGTCCGCCGTGGTATTGGTCTCGGCGAGGATCAAACGGGATACGGCATCGAGCTCAACGTTGTCGATACGCAGCGTACCGGAACACGATGGCGCATCGTCTCGTGGTTGGAACATCACCCCCGGCCCAGTAAATCGGGTGCCGTCAATGGTAAAGTCTCGGCCGGAGAACCCAACGCCGCGGTGCGAAAGACTGCCGCCCCGAATGATGTACCGACTGCCGAAGTGCTCATCGATACCATTCAGATGACAGTTGTAGAACAACACCAAATTGCCGTACATGGCGGCATAGGCACGCTCAGTTTTGATCCCTCCGACATCCCGGTCAGTGGCATCGATATAATGGTTAAACACCAAATGCGCCGACAGGAAGTTGCGGATTTTATAGGAGTCGAAGCCAGTCAAGTTGTAACCCAGCACGCGTGGAGAGTTCAGCACGAAATCGAAACACCCGAACATTTCGAAACCAAACCCCGCCCGGTTGGCCTTCGATGCATCAATGAACAAACCCTCGAAGTCCACGCAACTCTTATAGCAAGTGCGTAAAAGATCACGTGCCGTTCGGTCCGTGGTTGTATCTGCAACCAACGAAAGACCTACAATTTTGGTGCGTTGTGCTTTTTTTACAAAACGCAGAGTAACGCCGACCAAGTTATTGTAGGTGTACAAAATTGGGTCATGGACCGACCAGTCGTAATGGCTGAGCGAGTGGGTCTCTCGCTTCAAGTATGGCGTGTAATGAGCCTCGTTAACCCGATTGACGTTTACCTCATTCGAATAAATGACCAGGTAATATTCGGTGGGATTGAGGTTTGGTTCCATTCCCGATACGAAATTCAACTTCGTGTCTGAAGCGGTAAGCCCTGTCAGAATAGTGCCTGGGTATTCAACCACATTGGCCGTGCCGTCGAAGTACAACGCCGTCCAATTGCCATCGGCAACCGTGATCGGCCCCATGCAGTAAAGATTGACCGCTTTGTCCGGCAAGGTAACTGCGGATGCGATATGTACGCCAAGAGGGACAACCAGAGAGCCTCCCGCTGGAGTGGCGTTCCAAGCCGCGATTAAGGCAGGCGACCAGTCCCAAGTTTTGGGATCAGATGTCGGCTTGCTAATGATGCTGTCGGCATACTCCCACACGTTGTAGGCCTGCGCGGAAAGCATTTCCCCGACGGTTTTTATCGTTTCGGATAGGATTGTTCTCGACCACCCCACCTTCTGTGATCCGCCGGCCAGTGCCATCTCTTGGCGTAGCGAGTCGTCGCCGACCAACTTCAGCTTCGATTCGTCCGTAGCCCAGGTGGTGGTCGTGAGCGGAAGGAACTGACTTTTTACACGGTACTCGTTACCGAGATAGGAAACCGTTTGCGTGATCCTACTGAGCAAAAGTCCGGCGATATATGCCTCTGGCGACTCAAACCCACTCGCATCCATAAATGTGGCGAAATCAGAACGGCGAGATGCCTGGGCCGCATCGAACACCGATTCGCGGTTGGTCTGAGCACTATGAAACGCTTCACCCCGTTGCAACTGGTAGGTATCAAACTCTGCGATCATCCCCGGGATGCTTTTGCGATTCGCCCCAAGCCGATCTGTATATGTGGGCTCGGGCCCGTTCGTGAAGCTATCTAAGCATTTCGCGTTGTCCGACAAATCGCGCGGATCGGTGCTACCGATCGGGTTACGGGTGTTGTAGCTCATGGTCATCTCGCTCACACAGTAAGCCGCCGGCGCCGCAAATGAAGCGGTGCCGAGTGCACTGATTTTTATCAATTGCCGGCGACTAACCATTACGACCAACCTCAAAAGAGAATCGGTTGGCAGTGTACCGGCGCAGGCGTTGTAGGCCGAATGAAGAATGTACGAATCGTTGCAACAGACTGACGCAGACGCAGCCAAACACCATGCAGACCTACCCTGCTGGCCACTCGTGGTTTATGGCGCGGTCGAAGATGTCCGCCATAGCAACGTAGTCGGGTACAGTGATAATCCAGCCCGCGTCCAGAATGGGGCGCTTGAACAATTCGACTTTGGCGGTAACGCACCAGAAACAAACAGTCTCTGCTGCGCAGCAGCAGGCATTATTGACCCGCTTAGCGCCACCGCCGAGACACTTATACCCCACGAAAAGCTGCGCGGGGCAGCCGTACCTGACGCAACGCTAATCGCTCAGAATCGCCCGCCCGCGCAGCTTGTTGTGGGGTATAAATACTCGCCAGAAACTTCACACCAGCCGCAGACCAGACAACTTTCTGGCCGCATCGTGAATAGCCTGGGAATTCATCGAGAGCGTTGTCGCGCACCTCAATCTATCAATCGTGCCTGTATCGGAAAGAAGGCGCGCCATGACCACGCTCTGCTCCAGGGCGCCCCTAATAACCAGAAAGGGTTCCACCATATCGGGCAACGGCAAATCGACAGGATTAATGCCACGCATTGCGAGCAGCTGCTCCTCAACTGTGGTCATTATTTCAACTCGGGCAGCCTTGTCATTGGATTGAATTGTGTCGAAGTTCTGAAACAAAAGACTACTCACCGCAGCGGCACGCGTTGCAACACCGCAATCCAGTCGAAACACCACTTCATCGTTAGTCCTGCGTGCCTGAGCCGTGTCACGCGCCTGTTTATTAGCTACAACCAATGCAGTTACAACCGCAGCCAAGCTACCGATTACTTGGAACCAAGCAGGCGCATCACTCTGCCAAAAAAACCAGAACCAGCCCTCCTACAACGAGCAATACACCCAGCGGGGAAAGCAACCACCAAACCAGTCTTTTACTGGTGAATATAGCGCCGTCAGCAATCATTGCTGGCTCCTTGCTCCAAAGCGGAAGCGAAGCATGCCCATATTCGCACAAACCGTCCATGGAGGTTCGGTGCTGCCGAGGTCGATGATGACCTTACTCAGAGCCAATACAGGTCCAGAAATTAAACCAATCGAGGTGGCGGCATGAACACCCTTTTTCTTCTGATGGCTCAATACAATGGGCAAGCAGTCATTCCACTGGATTGCGTTTGCGCAGATTACATGAATTTAACCGTAGAAAAATTCAAGCAAAAACGCCTATCAGGCGAGATCGATATTCCGGTGGTGCGCCTGGGCGCCAATAGCCAGAAGGCCGAGCTGGGCATCCATCTGAAAGACCTTTCAGACTACATCGACCGACAGCGTGAGAAAGCCGCAAAAGAGCAAAATCAGCTTATGGGACGCGCGGCATAAACCAAGGGGCCTAGGCCCCTTGGTTTATGCACGGACTTGTCCACCCATTTGAATTCGACCTGACCAATCATTTGCATCGGATTTGACCATCACGCTGCGTGGCCATGACCGGCAGAGAACGACCGATTCTGTTGAAAAAGTCGGATTTTCAGATCACCTGAACTCAGGCACGGCAACCACCGGAGAACCTACTCACCACATTGAGTGGTTTCTCGGCCCTTCGTTGACCTTTGTTGACCTTTGTTGCTTTGTTATTGGGTTAATTTGAGGTTTTTGGCTTAGTGCAGGCGCACCTATCCTGGGGCAGGCGGCCCTTGAGATGTAAGTTTGGCCAGTCGACGCAAGTTCTGTACCGCAGCCGCCAGCGTGAACTCATCGGACGCGCCACTCATGCCACGTAGTCGCAAGCGATCCAGTTTCAGGATGCGCTTGAGGTGGGCAAACAACATTTCGACCTTCTTACGTTCGTGGCGAGAGCGCACGTACTCCGGCGTCGCCGCGATGCGTCGAGCCACATCACGAGCGGCTTCATGGACGCTGCGGACGATCTTGCGAATCGAAGTGTTCGGGCAGCACTTGGCTTTCATCGGACATGTCGCGCAGTCGGTCTGTCTGGATCGGAAGATGATGGTGTTGGCTTTTGTGACGTGCGAACGCTCGTTTTTGAAGGCTCGCCATTCGCTGCGTAATACGTTGCCGGCTGGGCAGCGGTATTCCTCGGCCTCTTCATTCCAGTGGAAATCGTTACTCGAAAAGCTGTCGTTCTTGCTCTCAGTTTTGTCCCACACCGGCACATGTGGTTCGATGTCTTTTTCCTCCACCATCCAGGCTAGCATCGGCGCGGTACCGTAAGCGGTGTCGCCAATGAGGCGTTCCGGCTTGATGTCGAACTGCGCTTCGACCCGATCGGTCATCGTCTTGGTGCTCTCAACTTCTGCGGTTCAATGAGCCGGTGTGGGTTCCACATCCATGATCACGCCGTGCTCGGTATCGATCAGATAATTCGTGGAGTAAGCGTAGAACGCTGGGCCACCTGGTGCTGCGGTCCAGCGGGCTTGAGGATCAGTCAGCGATAGGCGCTTCGGTAGCGTTTCGGCCAGAGCCTCTTCATCGAGCGCCTCAAGATACTCACGCACGGCGCGGGTGCTCAGGGCCGGATCGCTCCAGTTGACCTGTTCATCACCCGGTACACCGCGCTGCCGGCTGGCATCCGCTTTGATGATGCTGGCGTCCACGGCAAAGCCTTCACCTTTGACCAAGCCTGCGTCCATGCAACGACGCAGCACTTCATTGAACAGCCAGCGAAAGAGATCGCTGTCCCGAAAACGGCCGTGTCGGTTTTTGGAAAAGGTCGAGTGATTGGGGACTTCATCTTCAAGGCTTAACCGGCAGAACCAGCGATACGCCAGGTTCAAATGAGCCTCTTCGCACAACCGCCGCTCTGAGCGAATGCCGTAGCAATAGCCCACGATCAGCATGCGAATCATCAGTTCAGGATCAATCGACGGACGCCCGATCGGGCTATAAAAATCGGCGAGGTAATGGCGCAGGTCGCTCAGATCGAGACACCGATCAATGCTGCGCAGAAGGTGATTGGCTGGAATGTGATCTTCAAGGTTGAACGAGTAAAACAGCCGATCCTGCCCACTCGATAACTGTCCCATCATGCTGCGTGCTTCCCTGCTGGCCAATGCAGATATTTTGCCGCAGGCCAGATAGGGGAGCTACTTTTTCAACAGAATCGGCCGTTCTCTGCCGATCATGGTTACAAAGCGTGCTGGTCACATCCGATGCAATCGGTGGTCAGAACGAATGCAAATGACTGGTCAGGTCGAATGCAAGCGGGTGGTCAAGTGGAGTGCAATTTCGCACCCCTTGCTTAACACCCATACCAGTCTTTTTGAGGCATATTTTGCCGGATGAAATCTACGTACTTTGCGTCTAATGAATTGGCTTTGACTAACGAATATATCTGTAAAAACTTGGCTTTGGCTGAGTTATATCTTCTCAATGGCCCGCCATCCAAGCAGCGATAATTGTCATTAAGGTTCACTCCTAGCTCGGAAAACTCAAAGATGACTTTTTGAATCCTATCCTCCGCATCAGCTACCTGCTGCTCCTTGCTGAGCGATTGTTGCACTGTCTTTAACTGCTGAGTCGACTCGATAACCGTCTTCTCTCGATAAGCAATATCCAGCTGTTGTTTGGCTACTTCCGATTCTGCACGCCCAACCAAAAACTCTCTTTTTTGTAGCTCTAAATCGCGCTTTGCTTGTTCGACCGCCACGCTCGCCTTGTCCTTCTCGAACACGACCATCAAATCATTGATGGCTACTAGCTTGCTTGCTAAAACTTTCGCCTCGTATTCCTGGGCCTGATGCACCTCCCATAGTTTGTACCCGAACCCCGCAAAGCCGATCGAAACGATCAACAAACTCACAAAGTTGTTTCGAAAAAAAGCCGTGAGCTTCCGCGCATCCATATCCAGCATTATCCCCTCCCAGAGCACAAAACAAATCTGACCTCACGGCTGAGCTAGAACCCGCTTCAACCAATTCCAATTTTTATAATGATCGCCTCGCCCCCGCAGATGCGTGTATCGACGTAACGAGTTCCAGTCCCTGTGACCCGAAACACTCGACACCCTCGGAATGTCCCAGTCCAACTCAAACAACCGGCTCACCCCTTCGTGCCTCAGATCATGGAAGTGCAGGTCTTCAATCCCCAGCAGCGGGCAGGCCCGCGTAAAGGACGCTGATACTGACTTGGCATTGTAGGGAAAGATCTCCCTCTCCACCTTAGGCATGGTGTGCAGGATCGCCCAGGCTTCGTCAGGCAGATGGCACCACACGTCGTTGCCAATTTTCTGCCCCGGGTTTTTCATGTCGCGCACCAGGACAGCCTGCCGGGCACAGTCGAGATCGTCCCAGCGTATCCGCGTGATTTCTTCCTGCCGACGCGTCGAGAAGAGCGCAAAGGCGATGATCTTCGGCATGTCGATCTGGGCTTTGCGGCGCGTCTGCATCTCAAAAAAGTGCGTCAACAGCTTGTCCAACTCATCCAGTGTGGGCCGGCGGTTGCGTTCTTTGCTTTTGCTGACCATACCGAGATTGCGCAATACCTTGCGCGCGTCCGGCATGGCCAGCGCATCGACCTCATAACCCCACCAGGCCGGCCGCGCCACGGATAGCACCGCACCCAGGTGCGACAGATCGTTACCGACCGTCTGCGTCTGAACACCACCGCCCTCCTTGCTCATTCGCCATTGGGCGAACTCCACCAGTTTCTGGCTGGTCAGCGCCGAATCGTCGAGCTCGCCCAGCCAGGTATCCTTGATCGCCGTAAGCGTCGCACTCTTGGTCTTGCCCAGCGGGCGGATTTTTTCGTATTCGTCCAGGTACTGCTCGATCATCTTCTTGATCGTCACACCCTTGCGGTTCGCGCGCTCGATACCGCCCGGCTCCGCCAGCTCGGTCTCGCGGCGCTTGATCCACGCCTGAGCAACCTGCTTGCGGTCGAAGGTCTGGCTTTCCTGATAAACTGTCTTCCCGTCCCGATTGATCCGTATCTGTGCCGTGTAGGCCGTCGAGTTGTCCTTGCGCTTACGTGATGTGATCGTGCCCATTTCCAGTTGCTACATTGCCGAATTCAGTTTCTACATTGTAGCAACCGACTTCGAAAAACAAGGAAAAATGGGTAAAAACCGCTGTATAAAAGATCAGTATTAATGAATTTCGAAAAACCTGAAGCGCCCGTAAACACTAGCCATGCCCGTTCTGAGCCGTCCCGCCGCTTCAGTGTGGCGCCGATGATGGATTGGACTGACCGCCACTGCCGTTTTTTCCTGCGCCTATTGTCGAAAAACGCCCTGCTCTACACCGAAATGGTCACCACCGGTGCTTTGCTCAACGGCGATCACGACCGCTTCCTGCGCCACAACGAAGCCGAGCACCCGCTGGCATTGCAACTCGGCGGCAGTGTGCCGCTGGACCTGGCCGCGTGTGCGCGGATGGCGCAGGAGCACGGGTACGACGAGGTGAACCTGAATGTCGGCTGCCCGAGTGATCGGGTGCAGAACAATATGATCGGCGCGTGCCTGATGGGGCATCCGCAGTTGGTGGCCGATTGTGTGAAGGCGATGCGCGATGCGGTGTCGATTCCGGTGACGGTCAAGCATCGAATCGGGATCAACGGGCGCGACAGTTACGAAGAACTGTGTGATTTCGTCGGTACGGTTCGCGAGGCCGGCTGCACCAGTTTTACTGTGCACGCGCGGATTGCGATTCTGGAGGGGTTGTCGCCGAAGGAAAACCGCGACATCCCACCTCTGCGCTATGACGTGGCGGCGCGGTTGAAGGCGGACTTTCCGGAGCTGGAGATTATCCTGAACGGCGGGATCAAGACGCTGGAGGCCTGCCACGAGCATTTGCAGACGTTCGACGGCGTCATGCTGGGCCGTGAGGCGTATCACAACCCTTATGTGATGGCCGAGGTGGATCAGCAGCTGTTCGGCAGCACGGCGCCGGTGATCAGCCGGGCTGAGGCGCTGGCGCAGTTGCGTCCCTATATAGCGGCGCACATCGCTGCAGGTGGTTCGATGCACCACATCACCCGACATGTACTGGGCCTGGGCACCGGGTTCCCGGGGGCGCGCAAGTTTCGGCAGTTACTGTCGGTGGACATTCACAAGGCCAAAGAGCCTTTGGCGTTGCTGGATCAAGCGGCACAGCTGCTTGAGGGGCGTTAACGGTTAGCCGCTTCCCTGCGACCAGGCTGCATGTCCTGCAGCCTGGTGCGAGTCTCAGTGCGCTACAGCCCCGGTCCAGTCAACCCAACCGAATACCCACGTTGCCAGAATCAGCAAACCGAATCCGATCCGGTACCAGGCGAACACGGCGTAACTGTGGCCGGCAATGAACTTGAGCAAACCACGCACGGCGATCATGGCGAAAAAGAACGCCGTCACGAAACCCAGCGCAAACACTGGCAGGTCCCCGGCCTGGAACAGATCCCGAAACTTATAGCCGGAATACACGGCGGCACCGACCATGGTCGGCATCGCCAGAAAGAACGAAAACTCCGTGGCAGCCTTACGCGACAGGCCAAACAGTAATCCACCGATAATCGTCGATCCCGAGCGCGAGGTGCCCGGAATCATCGCCAGGCATTGCACGAAACCGACCTTGAGGGCGTCGGTCCAGCGCATGTCGTCAACATGGTCGACAGACACCACATGTTCCCGCTGCTCGGCCCACAACATGATGATGCCACCCACCACTAGTGCCACTGCAACAGTGATTGGATTAAACAGATACTCATGGATCTTATCGGCGAACAACACCCCCAAGACCACTGCCGGGAGAAAACCGATTAACAGATTCAAGGTGAAACGTTGCGCATTGCGCTGGGTCGGCAAGCCGGTAACGATCTCGAGAATCTTGCGGCGGAACTCCCAGACAACCGCCAGGATCGCGCCCAATTGAATGATGATGTTGAAGGCCATGGCTCGCTCGCCGCCGAAGCCGAGCAAGTCCGCGACGATAATCTGGTGCCCTGTACTTGATATCGGCAAGAACTCCGTCAGACCTTCGACCATCCCTAAAATCAATACTGTGATGGCTGTCCAAAGATCCATTACCCCCCCCTCATCGATAAATACCCATGCGTCGACTTCGCTCTAATTCAACGCCAACACGAAAGTAAAGCGCATTAGGCCGATCAATAAAACTCAATGTTATGAAATGTCCATGGCCGACACCACCAACACCAACGTTATATAACGGTTAATATTGGAGAATACTGAGCCAGACAAGAGCAAAAAATCGCACTTGAAACAACAAAACCCTACCGCCTCATGACGCCCAATCAAAAAAAGTCAGGTGGCTGAAACTTTAACGACATGCGCGGTCATATGGCTGCGAAAATACGGGGCATTGGACCAATAGATGGCACAATGCTATACCTCATCAACCCCACGAGATTGCCATCGATCATCAGGCACCTCGAACCACCAGCGGGCAAACCATCACGTCAGAATCACCGGCAATGTTAAAAAAACGAGACGGCCGTCTGAAAAAACAGTGAAATGTTACCAATTGTCAGTCACAAGCGAGAATTGGTGCTTTAACATTCGAATGCCAGCACCTATCCGAGTCAAAGCATGATGCTTACAGGGAAATTAACGACTACAGGCCACAGCGACGTGAAGGAGGAGACAGGTGTTCTCACCATTGGGCGAACCCACACGCTAGCTGAGGGCTTTAGGGAATTAGTCGCACGCCACGTAGGCCAGGATATTGCCGTTGATGCAATGTGCTATAGCAACTCATTCAAAAGAAACAAGAATTCTAATTCATACCGTGCAATTTTCATCGTTATTGACAGCCCTCAAGCGTTTGTTGAGAGCCTCACCCTGGTAGAAAACATTCGCGCCGATAATCTGGCGTCAATAATTTTCATCGCCATCACCGGTAGAGGCACCTACAACAAGATGAAATACTTTCTTGCCGGGGCCGACTACTGTATTAATTGCGACACTTTTGCAGGCGAAAATACTGACGCACTGTCGGAGTTTTTTAGCAGTCCAGAATGGCAAAAAAAGCATAATCTGCTTTTGGACCCCACTCGCATGTGCCTGATTGGCGACTATAAAAAGCTGGACGTATCGTTTGCGGAAATGAAAATTCTTGAGGCTTTCTCTCAAACAAAAAACCAGATATTGAGCCATGATGAAATCGCCAGGATCATGGGGCTGAATATAAATTTTTATGACCCAAGAGCCTTGGAAAAGTCGATCAGTCGCCTTCGCGGCAAAATAAAAGGCATGTATGGCAGCAACGCCATACAAAGTATTCGTGGGCATGGATATCGTTTAATCAGGGGTCTGATCTCGACAACCTGATTCTTAATGTAGAAGGGAGTTTCTGTATTATGAACGCAACAGGGAGCGTGCGACTCTACGGTCACGCAGAGCATTACCTGTCTCGACAATTGATTCTCTCTCGGGATGACTGCCCGTTTGGCAGCGAGATCAGAATACATTTTGACGACTCCGCTTGCGCGCCCCGCGCGCCAGAGGCGCATCAGATGAGCGGGATCTACAGTGAAGTACTGATGCAGACCAGGCTGATGGCCTTCTCGCTGAAAGATCACAACACCACCAACGGAAACAAATACCTGAGCCGTAGATTTGTTTGCGTAGGGCAGTCAGATCTCGCCAACTCTGCGCTCACGGAAGAGCTGATACAGTCCGGCGCCGCTCTGCGCGAATTTGGCCAGACACTGGTTGTCGCGCTCAATGAGCTCCCCCTGTCGGCTGTCAGCTTCGCAGAAAAAAAGAAAATCCTTCACAACGTATATCTGTTGAAAGATCACGGCATAGAAATCGCGCTCGACGACTACAACATCGACGATGAAAGTATCGAAATCTTTACCACCCTGAATCTATTCGACTATATAAAGATTTCCATTTCCTCTCTAGACTTGAGCCTCAAGCTCAGTGGCAACCCAGAGTTATTCAATCGTCTTCACGAACGCATGACCATGCTCGCTCACAATACAAAAGTCGCCTTTATAGCGGACAGAGTGGAGCATGCTGCTAGCCATATACTGGCACGTGCACTGCCCTTTGATTACTTTCAAGGGAGTCATTACTCCCCTGCCGACAACCTTTAAACCGAATTCAAGACGTGCAACTCAGGAGAGAGCCATGGATAGCAGCACAAACCTCCCCAGGAAATACTTTGTCGTAGTTACTCACAACCCCGCACTACAACTGGAGCTTGAGGCATTACTGTCCAGCAAGCGATACAACAGTTACGGCACGTCACAGGCAAAAATGTTTTTTGAAGGCGTTGCGCCGCCCACTTCTGCCCCCAAGCTTATGGAGATTATTTCCCCACAATTGGCCAGAATGGTTCCTCCCGTTATCAAGCATGATACCCAGCGCATACTTTCGACGTTCAAGTCCGAATGGCAAGCTGCCCAATCCGTATCGAAATTTACGCACTTCACATCAACCGTAGACAGCTCCAGGGATGACACCAGGGAATATGTCTCCCAGCCAGCCAAACCGCACGCTCCAGCGACTGAAACCTGGCGACTGAGCGACAGCAGTGGCGCGTTGATCAAAGATGACGTGGAAATTGTCTTGACTGGCCTGGAGGCCGCGCTGCTTAAAAAAATGCTGCACCATGAAGATCGCGTGGTCAGCAAGGACGACCTTATCCGCAGCATCGGTAGAGAACCTGAACAATATCGGGGTCTCGAAATGTGCCTGAGTCGACTACAGGAAAAATTTAAAAAAGCCAGTAACGGCGAACGCCTTTTTCGTGCAGTGAGGAATCGCGGGTACTGCGTGATCCAAAAAATCGTCCGCGTAAAAAATCTGGCCTGAGCAATTCAGATGTTCGTCCCGGCAGTGCAAAACAACAATAAAAAAGCACGCCATGCCATCGCCCCTCCGTATTTCCGGCACCGCCCGCGCCCTCTATAAAGCCGCGTTAACAAACTTTAATCCAGACTATTTCTAACGCGCTTCTCACCCAGACATATCAACCAGATACGCCACCCGCTCGTTAAAAGTCGTCAGACAGTGCCCGCACTAATAATTTAACCTATGAACTGATGACAGCGCCGCCCGCGTGGCGTTTCGGTCGTCAATGCATCGCCATCTAAGCATGAACAACAACTCTTAACGCATAAATTTTGGCTCTTGTTTGTCGAAACACGAATGGACGTATTTTGGGGATATCGTATGGTTAACAATCTTCGTATCAATCGAAATACCACCCTCAAAGGACTGACCTTCTGGGGACAGTGGGCATTGGGTCAGGGCTTTGTTGTCGCCCTGTTACTTCTATTGGTTTATTACCAGAACGGAACGGTAGAGTTCTATTATCGAGTATGCGCAACGCTGACTGTGCTTGCATCGGTTCCGGCCTATACATGGTGCGGCGCCTATGCAAAAAAGGACAATCACCTGGAAGGGTTGATAAGACTACTGACGGGTTGGTCAATGACACTGGCAGCGCTGGCTATTGTCGCCTTCCTCTGCAAGGCCAACGAACTGTTTTCTCGTCAAATCATCCTGATATGGGCCTTCTGCAGCTACATCGGGCAGGCGTTGTTGTACGTCCCGCTGCATGGTTTTTCGAAGTACTACCAACGGGCGCTTCAAATCGAGCGTAGAACGCTGATTGTCGGTACTGGCGAGCTGGCACTGGGCCTGGCTAACAAGCTGCGTGCCCTCGAGCACTTCCCGCTGGTCGGCCTGGTAAGCTCCGACACCGCTCTCTTGCCGGAGACGGGTATGCCACCTGTCGTAGGCCCGCAAGAGGAACTGCTCGAACTGATCAAGACCCATGACATCCGACGCCTGTACATCACGCTACCCCTGAGCGAAGCGGCACAAATCGAAGAAATGTATGTCGACTTGCTGGATGCCAACGTCGATGTGGTCTGGGTCCCGGACTTGAACAGCCTGACGCTGCTCAATCACTCGGTCAGTGATGTGGATGGCATGCCGGCAATCCACTTGATTGAATGCCCGCTGAGCAGCCAACCCACTGCCGCGCTGAGTAAAAGCCTGTTCGATAAAAGCCTGGCGCTGATGGCCATTGTCGCTCTAAGCCCGTTGCTGCTGATCATTGGCCTGGCCGTCAAATTCACCTCCCATGGCCCGGTGTTTTTCAAACAGGACCGCCACGGATGGAACGGGAAGGTCATCAAGGTCTGGAAGTTTCGCTCGATGCGTGTGCATGACGATCACGAGGTCAAGCAAGCCAGCCGTAACGACTCGCGAATCACCCCGATCGGGCGCTTTATCCGTCGCACTTCCATCGATGAGCTACCGCAATTGTTCAACGTCTTGCAGGGCCATATGGCGCTGGTCGGGCCACGTCCGCATGCCGTTGCGCACAATAACTACTACTCCGGCAAGATTCTCGCCTACATGGCGCGCCACCGAATCAAACCAGGGATCACCGGACTGGCTCAAATCAACGGTTGCCGCGGTGAGACCGACACCATCGACAAGATGCAGAAGCGCGTCGAGATCGACCTCAAGTACATCAATAACTGGTCATTGTGGCTGGATGTGAAAATCCTGGTGAAGACACCGTTCACCCTGCTGTCAAAAGACATTTATTGATGATGCACCCGCAGGTTAACCAGGAGACGCAAGCCATTTGCGCAATGCGTTAGCCTCGTCACTCGTGGCTGGACCTTCACCAGCCACGCCTGCAACTGCACCAACACCGGCAGACTGTTCTGCTGTCGACTCTCGTGGCGATACTCATCGCCGACTTCTTTTAAATCTCCGCTCGATACCGTACAGCTGATGAGCCGATTCAGGGCGATATCGGCATGCCCGGACTTATCTTCAGGCAGGCGCAACGGCAGCAGTCGACCGCAAAAAAAGCGTGGGCAGGCTCCCTTGCAGGAGCTGCGATGGTCGATAACGATAACGCGTGTGAACCGGATAAACGCGGCGTACTTGAGTCCATCGCCAGCAAGCTGGCTCCTACAGTTTCCCGGGATTGCGTGAAGAACCAAAAAAAGGATACCGGGCAATCGCGTGACGACATAAACCTGTTCGCGAGCTGGAACGTCAGCGACGCCGCAAAGTTGCGGCCCCGACTGAGACCACGACCTTCCCGGCGCTGCGAAAAAATGCTTAATGCCTACAGGGGGGGGAGGAGCGAAGACGAGAGCAACTAACCTCGTTGCCAGAATGGTATCTGCTCGCTGATTGGCTGGCCGGGAGCAATGCGCCGTGTCAATGTTTACTGATATCAACCAGGGGGATGCTGATTCTTTGCTCACGTTGCAGCAGTGTCATCAGGAGCAACACACGCTGCTCTCCCTCCATCGCCAGGAAGATCGCTTCCACATCGACAAAAGGCCCCTCATTGATACGCACCCTCTCGCCACAGGCAAACCGAGCCTCCACAGGGGCTCCACTATCGCGCTCATGAAGCCGGGCGATCAAGTCATCACCTACGGGCAGCGGCTTGCCTCCAAAACTGACAATTCGCAATACACCCCGGGTAGAACGCAAAGGCGCCCAGCTCTCACCTGAGCCGAGCTGGATAAACAGATAACCCGGAAACAGCGATTCGCGAACAATCCTCCTGCGCCCCTGTAAATCACGTTCGCGCCGGTGCGTAGGGCGAAAACAGGTATACCCCTGGTTATCCAGATTGATCTCTGCACGCTCGTCCTGGTTCGCCTTGCATTGAACCAAATACCAGGCGCTGGCAGTGAGACTCTCAGGCAAGGCCGTTTGAACTGCCGAAGCACTATGGATGGACACAATCAGCCCCTTCTCTGCCTATGTAGTCAAGTAGCTCCGTGGTTGTCTCCTCGACCTTGCGACGGATTTCTCCCAAGGATGGAAACGCACCTGAGAAACGGAATTGGCCGATCATGGAAACTACGCCCTTTAAAAACATACGAAACTTATTGGCAATAAACGAATGCTGGAGAACGCTTTACCCAAAGCAATCCCCTACACTAATCGTCAAACCGCGCCTCACGCTATTTAACACAGCCCAATACTGCACAACACAAAAAAGCCGAAAACGTTAGAATTTGTCCGATAATATCCAGCAATGTTATTTTAAGCGTTAGTGATGTTATTTAATATCTGACTTTATATATTGATATTTTTTTCCTCTACACACCCAATAATCCCGTGGCATTTAATGGTTGAGTTTGTCGTGGGTTGCCAGTTATGATTTTTAGCACAGCAACTGTCAGGCACACTCCAAGTCAAGATTCCAGCAGACCAGAGTCTTCGCAGTGAACAGTTTCATCCGGTACGGCAATTCCTCACGGAAAGAGGCACACACCCAATAGCTGCAAGCCGTCACAAAAGTGCCATTGAAGAAAAACAGAATTTCAGTCTTTCCAATTGCACCATCACCGCAAGTGTGGAATTTCCAGGGAGGTTGCCTTGTTTAACAAGATTCTCATCGTTTGCATTGGCAACATTTGCCGAAGTCCCACTGCAGAACATTTGTTGCGAGATGCACTGGGCCGGTCCGACATCAAAGTCAGCTCCGCGGGTCTTGGCGCGCTACAAGACCACCCGATCGAGCCCACCGCCCGAATCGTCCTGGAAGAGCATGGCCATCTGCCAAATGAGCACAAAGCCAATCAACTGACCCCCGCCACCATCAGCGAATCGGATCTGATCCTGGTGATGGAGCAGTCCCACATAGACCGTGTTCTCAAGATTGCGCCTGAAGCGCGAGGCAAGGTCTTCTTGCTGGGCAAATGGCAGAACAACCGCGAAATCAGCGACCCCTACCGTCAAGGAAAACCTGCTTTTGTGCATGCATACGCGTTGATTGAAGAAGCAGTAACCGCCTGGGCAAGGCGTCTCGCACGCTAAACCACTCCTTGAATACCTGTTAAAAAAGAACCCACATATGCAGCAAACTCCAGCATTAACCTCTCATGACGATGATGATGAAATCGACCTGATGGGCCTACTCGGGACACTGGTCGATCATAAATGGTTGATTGCCGGGATCACTGCTGCCTCTATGGCCGTGGGAACGGCCTATGCGGTGTTGGCCACGCCTGTTTACCAAGCTACTGCCTTGATACAGGTGGAGGCTAAAAAAAATGACATGCTCGGTTTCTCCGATATCAACAGCATGTTGGGTAAAGAGTCGCCTTCAGCCACAGAAATTGAATTAATCAAATCGCGCGCCATCATCGGCAAGGTTGTCGACAATTTATCGCTCGATATTACCGTCGAGCCGAACCATTTTCCGGTGATCGGCGACTTTATTGCTCGTCATTTCAAACCAGACGCTGTGAATACAGTCGCGACGCCATGGTTTGGCATGAGCAGCTTTGCCTGGGGTGGCGAAACCCTGAAAATATTTCAGCTCGAGCTCCCACAAGAACTTCTGGGTGAGGAACTAACTTTCGTCAGCGGTGAAAGTGGCCACTTCACGTTGCTGGATGAAGACGACAATGTTCTGGTCCAAAGTCAAGTGGGCCAAGCCTATGACCAGGACGGCATCAAACTGCAAGTCGAGGTGTTGCAGGCCAATCCTGGCACAACGTTCAGCATTGTGCGTGACCCACGCTTGACCAGTATCTTGGCGTACCAAAAGGTACTTGATGTAGCAGAACGCGGTAAAGAGTCCGGCATGATCGGGCTTGCTCTTGAGAGCGAGAAACCGGCCGAAGCCATTCAAATCCTCAATGAAATCGCCAAGCTCTATGTACGGCAAAATGTTGAGCGAACGTCGGCCGAAGCCGCTCAAAGCCTGGAGTTCCTACAAGATCAACTGCCTCAGGTCCGCAAAGACCTGGAAAAAGCCGAAAACGCCCTGAACAAGTATCAAATTCGCAGTAAGTCCATCGATATCAGCCTGGAAGCCAAAGCCATTCTCGACCAGATCGTGGCGCTTGATACCAGCATCTCCGAATTGAAATTGCAGCAAGCGGAAATGGATCGCAAGTTTACCCGTCAGCATCCCGCCTATCGGGCCTTGCTCAGCCAATTAGGCGAGCTAACAGCCAAGCAGAATGGCTTGGCCAAAAAAGTCGAGGGCCTGCCTTCAACACAGCAAGAACTGCTTAGCCTCACCCGCGATGTAAAAGTCAGCACCGAAATTTATACCCAGCTCCTGAATAAATCCCAGGAGCTGGATGTAATGCGTGCCGGCACCGTGGGCAACGTGCGCTTGGTCGACACCGCCGATGTGGATCTGCTCAAGCCTGTAAAACCCAAGAAGGCCCTGATCGTACTTATCGCCACCCTCCTCGGGGGCTTCCTGGCTATTGGATTGGTGCTTTTTCGCAAAGCCCTTAACCGCGGCGTGGAAAATCCGGATCAAATTGAACAGTTGGGGTTGCCGGTGTATGCATCCATTCCTTTCAGCACGCTGCAGAAAAGTGAAGAAAGCAAACTCCCCCGGGGTAACCGGGGCAGCGCCAACAGGGCCGCCCCCATACTTGCCAGCAGTCACCCTACCGACCTGGCCATGGAAGGATTGCGCAGCCTGCGCACCAGTCTGCACTTCGCCATGCTCGAAGCCAGCAATAATCGCCTGATGATCTCCGGCCCGAGCCCCAAGGTAGGTAAAACGTTCATTTCCGCCAACCTCGCCGCAGTCATCGCTCAGACCGGCCAGCGTGTATTGCTTATCGACGTGGATATGCGCAAGGGGTATCTGCATAAAGTATTCGGAATCCCGGCTGAAAACGGGCTTTCTGATTTACTGGTCAAGCGCTGCGACCTGGCAACCGCGATCAATAAAACTGAATTCAAGTGCCTTGACGTTATCGGCCGCGGACAGATACCACCCAATCCTTCAGAACTGCTAATGCACGCAAACTTCAGTGCCTTTCTGGAGCAAGTCAGCGCCCAGTACGACCTGGTGATTCTGGATACTCCACCATTGCTGGCGGTAACGGATGCGGCGATTGTTGGCCGCCAGTCGGGTACCAGCTTGATTGTGACGCGCTTTGCGCTTAACCCGGTTCGTGAAATTGAATTGACCATGCGTCGCTTTGCTCAAAATGGCATTGATTTGAAAGGCGCTATTTTCAATGGCGTTGAAAAGCGCGCCTCCTCCAAATATGGCTATAGCGACTACGGTTATTACAACTACGAATATAAGTCAGAGAGCGTTTAATTTTCACCACCGCTTTTAATGATAGGCGAGCGCCCCTGAGACCCTAAGGGCGTTCAGAGTACCGTACTTCCTGCACCTGCAATAAATGATACAGGCATATTAATAGATACAACCGCTTTCAGGGACTAGCAAAAAATCCTGGGGCGGTAGCGTGCCCAAACCTCAATATCGGCCACGGCAAATCCCTCCCCGCCATAGATAAGGGGAAAGCCAAGACCATCAACGGTTTGTGCCAAAGGCAGAACCAACAACTTACCTCAATAACTGGCCGTTGTGGCTGGATATGAAAATTCTGATAAAGACGCCCTTCATGCTGTTATCGAAAGATATCTATTAAAGGTCGCGACCGTCACCTGTAGAAACGTTGCGCTGGTAAGTAATAAACAAGCGCAGGCGATACACCGACAGAACTCTTAACTTTACCCCTACCAATCCGAGTCTTTCTTATGTCCGAACACCAAGAAACCAGTATCGCAAAATTCAAAAGCAAGGAAGCTATCATCGGCATCGTCGGCCTCGGTTATGTAGGTCTGCCGTTGATGCTGCGTTACAACGCCATCGGCTTCCGAGTGTTGGGTATTGACATTGATGAAAGCAAAGTAATCAAGTTGAACTCGGGCGAGAGCTATATAGAACACATTCCAGCAAGCAAGATTAAACTCGCGCGCGAGAGCGGCTTTAGCGCTACTACCGACTTCAGTCGTGTTAGCGAATGCGATGCTCTGATTCTCTGTGTACCGACTCCCCTTAACAAATATCGCGAGCCGGACATGAGCTTCGTGATCAACACCACTGATGCGCTTAAACCCTATTTGCGCGCGGGCCAAGTGGTCTCGTTGGAAAGCACCACCTACCCCGGTACCACCGAGGAAGAACTGCTACCTCGCGTACAGGAAGGCGGTCTAACTGTCGGCAAGAACATTTTCCTGGTCTACTCGCCAGAGCGCGAAGACCCGGGCAACCCCAACTTTGAAACTCGCACTATTCCGAAAGTCATCGGCGGCCATACCCCCGCTTGCCTAGAAGTTGGTATTGCTCTGTATGAGCAGGCCATCGACCAAGTGGTACAGGTCAGCTCGACCAAAGCAGCGGAAATGACCAAGCTGCTGGAAAACATCCACCGCGCCGTCAACATCGGCTTGGTCAACGAAATGAAAATCGTCGCCGACCGCATGGGCATCGACATCTTCGAAGTTGTCGATGCAGCAGCCACCAAACCTTTCGGCTTCACCGCCTACTACCCTGGTCCAGGCCTCGGCGGTCACTGCATACCGATCGACCCCTTCTACCTGACCTGGAAGGCGCGCGAATATGGTCTGCATACCCGCTTTATCGAACTGTCCGGTGAAGTCAACAAAGCCATGCCTGAGTACGTGCTTACCAAACTGATGGACGGCTTGAATAACAGCGGCAAAGCGCTCAATGGCAGCAAAGTCCTCGTACTCGGCATCGCCTACAAGAAGAACGTCGATGACATGCGCGAATCGCCATCAGTGGAAATCATGGAGTTGATTGAGGCCAAGGGGGGCATCGTCGGGTACAGCGATCCGCACGTACCAGTTTTTCCCAAAATGCGTGAACACCACTTCGAACTGAGCAGTGAAACATTGAGCGCTGATAATATTGCCAGCTTCGATGCGGTGGTGCTTGCTACCGACCACGACAAGTTCGATTACGAACTGATCAAGCAGCATGCACGTCTGATCGTCGACAGCCGTGGCAAGTACCGCGCCCCGGCAGAGCACATCATTAAGGCTTGATCACTTTCATTACTGTCGAAAACATCCGGCAAGGACAATAGACGTCTTGCCGGGTTATCGTGCTTCGCAAGGAATCCCCATGAAAAACTTCGCCCTGATCGGCGCTGCCGGTTACATCGCTCCTCGTCACATGCGCGCCATCAAGGATACTGGCAACGTGCTGGTCTCCGCCTACGACATCAATGACTCCGTCGGTATCATCGACAGCATCTCGCCGCAGAGCGAGTTTTTCACCCAATTCGAGTGCTTTTACGAACACGCTTACCGTCTTAAGCGCGATCCGGCCACTGCACTTGACTACGTATCCATCTGTTCGCCCAACTACCTTCATCATTCGCATATTGCTGCTGGCCTGCGCCTCGGTTGCGACGTAATTTGTGAAAAGCCGCTGGTGCCAACCCCGGAAATTCTCGATGAGCTGGCGCTGGTCGAACAGGAAACGGGCAAGAAGTTGTACAACATCCTCCAGTTGCGCCATCACCAGGCGATTCTCGACCTGAAGGGCAAGGTCGCTCGCGAAGCCAGCGAGCACAAATACGATGTCGAACTGACCTACATTACCTCGCGCGGCAAGTGGTACACGGAGAGCTGGAAAGGCGACCCGCGCAAGTCCTTCGGGATTGCCACCAACATCGGCGTGCATTTCTACGACATGCTGCATTTCATCTTCGGCAAACTGCAACGCAACGTCGTGCACTTCACTTCCGAGCACAAGGCCGCAGGCTACCTTGAATACGAGAAAGCCCGCGTGCGCTGGTTCCTATCTATCGATGCCAACGACCTGCCCGCATCTGTAAAAGGCAAGAAGCCCACCTACCGCTCCATCACCGTCAACGGCGAAGAAATGGAGTTCTCCGAAGGCTTTACTGACCTGCACACCACCAGCTATCAGGAAATCCTCGCCGGCCGCGGATATGGCATCGAAGATGCCCGCCACTGCGTAGAAACTGTCAATACCATCCGCTCCGCCGCCATCGTCAGCGCGCAGAACGATGAAGGCCACCCTTTCCTCAACACCCTGAACCGCTGAGATCGCCATGTCCCACTACCAGCATCCCAGCGCCATCGTCGATGACGGCGCGCAGATCGGCACAAATTCGCGCATCTGGCACTTCGTTCACGTCTGTAGCGGCGCACGCATTGGCCAAGGCGTATCCCTTGGCCAAAACGTGTTCGTCGGCAACCAGGTGGTGATCGGCGACCACTGCAAAGTGCAGAACAACGTCTCCGTTTACGACAACGTCACCCTCGAAGAAGGCGTGTTCTGTGGCCCGAGCATGGTCTTCACCAACGTCTATAACCCGCGCTCGCTGATCGAACGCAAAGACCAGTATCGCGACACCCTAGTGAAAAAAGGCACCACACTTGGCGCCAACTGCACCATCGTGTGCGGCGTGACCATTGGTGAATATGCCTTTGTCGGCGCAGGCGCTGTAGTCAATAAAGATGTAGCAGATTTCGCCCTAATGGTCGGCGTACCGGCCAGGCAGATTGGCTGGATGAGCGAATTTGGTGAACAACTGAATCTGCCCTTAGATGGAGAGGGGGAAGTGGTCTGCCGCCATACCGAGGCTCGTTATATATTGACCGGAAATACCCTTCGTAAAGTGGATGCGCATTAAATGATTGAATTCATCGACCTAATCTCTCAGCAAAAACGTATTAAAGATAAAATCGAACTCGGTATCAAACGAGTACTAGAGCATGGGCAATACATCCTGGGCCCGGAAGTTACGGAACTCGAAGACAAATTAGCCGACTTTGTAGGCGCAAAATACTGTATTACTTGCGCCAACGGCACTGATGCTTTGCAGATCGCCCAAATGGCACTGGGTATTGGGCCTGGCGATGAAGTAATCACTCCGGGCTTTACATACATTGCTACCGCTGAAACCGTTGCATTGCTTGGCGCTAAGCCGATATATGTTGATATTGACCCCCGCACCTTTAACCTTAATCCGAGTTTACTTGAAGCGGCGATAACTCCGCGTACCAAGGCAATAATCCCAGTATCACTTTACGGTCAATGCGCTGATTTCGATACCATTAATGCTATTGCTAAAAAGTACAATATTCCAGTAATTGAGGATGCCGCCCAAAGTTTCGGAGCAACTTATAGAGGTAAGCGCTCTTGCAACTTGACTACAATTGCCTGTGCGAGCTTTTTTCCTAGCAAACCTTTAGGCTGCTATGGGGATGGAGGAGCTATTTTCACCAATGATGAAGAACTGGCCAAGATAATTCGACAGATTGCTCGCCACGGCCAAGACCGTCGCTACCACCATGTCCGCGTAGGAGTCAATAGTCGCCTTGACACGATACAAGCCGCCATCCTTTTACCGAAGTTAGCCATATTTGAAGATGAAATTGACGCACGAAATCGGATTGCAAAGCAATACGATAAGTTGCTCACTAATTCCAGCAGTAACGAGAAGCCTACTGCAGAAAAGTATTCGACCATAGTAGCTATTCCCTTTATAGAACCTCACAATACTAGCGTATTTGCCCAGTACACTGTCCGAGTAAAGAACAGAGAAGCTGTGCAAATAAAACTGAAAGAGGCGGGAATTCCGACCGCTGTACATTACCCGATCCCACTGAACAAACAACCTGCCGTTGCTGATAATTTAGCTATTTTGCCAGTGGGTGATGAGATAGCATCGCAAGTAATGAGTTTGCCTATGCATCCTTATCTTACAGCATCCGATCAGTGCACTATCGCCGCCGCTTTGGTATCTTCCGAGGCCCCATGGGTATAAATCGTGTAATTAATACATTGCGCGAAAAACTCAAATCGCGTTCAGGCTTTGTTCGCTCCGTAGGAGTTTTAATTGGCGGTACAGCATTTGCGCAAGCTCTGACGATTTTGGCGTTGCCCCTTATTACAAGGCTGTATTCACCTACAGACTTCAGTATGCTTGCTGTTTATGCCTCAATATTGGGAATTGTTTCCGTCTCGGCCTGCCTTCGATTGGAAATAGCCATTCCCATGCCTGAACGTGATGAAGATGCCGCCAATCTGTTAGCACTATCGTTGTTTAGTTGTACCGTGATAGCTGGGACAACTGCTCTCGCGGTCTGGTTGTATTCAATTGAAATCGTAGAACTACTACGCCAGCCTTACTTGAAGTCATATCTGTGGATGCTTCCATTGGGGATCTGGTTTACTAGCGCTTATTCAGCAATGCAGTTTTGGTCCACCCGCAAAAAAAAATTTGGCATCATTGCAAGAACGAGGATGGGCCAAGCGGTTGGAGGGATCGGTACTCAAATAGGCTTGGGTTGGGCAAATTCTGCCCCCTTTGGACTATTGTTAGGACACACCGTGGCTAGCGGTGCAGGACTATTTGGATTAGCGCAGAATGCATGGAAAGATAATCGTGCGGCACTACAATCGATAAGCTGGACTGGAATGAGGACTGTACTTGGAAAATATCAACAATATCCAAAATTTTCCACCTTGGAATCACTTTCCAATAGCGCGGGTATTCAGCTTCCAATAATTATCATAGCGGCGGTGGCAATAGGCCAGGAAGCTGGTTATCTTATGCTGGCAACACGGGTGATGGCTGCTCCTATGGGACTGATTGGCGGGGCTGTTTCTCAAGTTTATCTGTCGAAAGCTCCAGAAGAAATGCGCGCTGGAAGACTTGCTAACTTTACTATGCAAATAATTTGTGGACTTGTAAAAACCGGTGTTGGGCCTCTACTGTTCGCCGGGATACTAGCCCCTACCGTTTTTCCACTTTTATTCGGAGAAGAATGGCAGCGTGCAGGTGAACTAGTTGCATGGATGACGCCCTGGTTTATTATGCAATTTCTAGCCTCACCTGTTTCGATGTCATTACATGTAACGGGTAATCAGCGCACTGCATTTCTGCTGCAATTTTTGGGTCTACTACTCCGAGTAGGAGCAGTTATGGGCGCTTACTACATAACGAGAACTAAGGTTGCTGAGGCTTATTCAATATCCGGCTTCGTTTTTTATGGAATCTATTTTTACGTAGTTTTATCGCTATCTGCAATCAAAATACCAGACCTTTGGAAAGCACTTTCACGCAGTTACCTGCCAATTTTGTTTTGGCTAACCAGCGCAATAGTCACAACTTTCATAATTGATAAAATATTTTACTGAGCGAAACCAAACTATCTCAACCACCTCTTGACACAACTTAACAAACCTAAGAATTAGCACTCACACCCAACCACTAACTAAAACTAAAACTAAAACCACTAAACTTCATCACTTGCGTTTTAGACACCACCAAACTCATAACCCACACCCTCAGTTTATCCAAACCAAAAATAACAAGACACAATAACTACATTTTTTCTTAGCCAAGGATTAAACAAACAGCCCAAAAAATTAATCTACCGTAGATAAATTCAAATTGAACATTACTTGCAACCCTCTTAAAAGTCGTCACCTGATAGCTTTCACCGTGGGCTACGTATTAACTTTGGAGTTTAAAATTGAAAATCAGACACGACTTAAAAAGTTCTAATACTAAAATCAAATACCTGGCTCGCTGGAATGAAAGCGCATCTATTGGCGTTATCAATAAAATCAAAAATACTACATCAGCGTTGTCATCGAATGGATATCAAGCTGAGCATGACATAGTACATAAAGACGGAATTCTGGGGCACTTGCTACTACCACTAAGGATTATGCAATGTCGAGCTGACTTACTGATAGTAAGAGCCACGGCATTCTCTATGCTTCTTTGTTCCTTTCCATTATTGATACAAAGACTAAAAGGAAAAAAAATAGTCATTGACGTACCAACACCGTTAGTCTCCGTATTAGAAGAGATCAATGGAAGTTCAAAAAGCAAATTTAAAAAATTTATTTTACGGACACTTATAAAAATCAACTACCCCCTGGCTCTCTATGTCGCCCATCGAGTTATTCAGTAT